>JACUUL010000014.1 GCA_014859345.1 Thermoleophilia bacterium | reverse complement strand
GGCGCCGCATCAATGATATTTTATCATCTTCACAGGCGGGGAATCCACAGTAATGCAGGAGGTTTACATTATTCGTCCAGCCGCCCGGCCAGAGTACATGAACCTATCGGGAACAGGCGCCTGACGCTTCCGGGATCTCCGTGCAGTCGGCGGCATGGATTGGCATGGTCACTGCCCGCTATCGACCCTGATTCCGGTGGGCGTCACGGCAAAGCCATACAACCACGTCTCGAACTTGTTGATTCCATTCGGTACATAAAACAACAGCGTAAATGTGGTGGCGCCGCCGGCATCCAGGTCTCCCAGAGTTACGGGAAATTCATCGATGGCGTAAGCATGCCTGCTGGCGACCGCAGAGGTAATGGTAACCGTTCTGGCCATCGCGGGTCCCTTATTGACGATGGAGAAAACCACCGACAGCCGGCGATCCTTGAAATCCGCGAATGTGCTCCAATAAGCATTATCCAGAGAAATCACAAGATCGAAAGCAGGCCCGTTTATAGTAGTAAAGCTATGGCCGGTGCTCTCACTGGCATTATTTGAAGCATCGGTGCTGATTATTTTGAAAAAATATGTGGTTCCTTGTTGCAATCCCGCTACCGGCAGCCGATGATTCCGAACCAAAGCGGCATCCCTGGCTGTGGCGACAACCGATCCTTCGGCGTCCATTACCTGGACTTCTGAATTTGATTCGATGTCCGTGGTCCAGCTGATTGCTGCCCCATCGTTACTTGGCTCACTGTCGATGCCGTCAATAATGGGGGGCTGCGGAACTTCGCCGGACTTGGGGGTATTGAAAAAGTAATTGCCGCTTACTGCGACCTGACCGGCATCATCGACGCTGCGCACACGATACCTGTAAACCTGATCCGGGGGAAGATCCAGCAGGACCAGCTCGTGATCCGTAACCTTCTCTGATGAACTGGATATCGCGGTCCATGCCCAAGGGTTGTCGGAGTTGTTCACTTGCACCTGGGAATCGGCCGCTGTATCCGTATGCCAGGCAATCCTTATCCGATCGCCCAACTCCTCCGATACGATCCCGGATATGTCGGGGCTCGCGGCCGGCCCCTCCACGAGATTTATTTTATAGGAGTCACTCCACTGAGTGCCGGCGTCGACCCATTTGTACCGGTCACCCTTGGGAGGATTGCCGCCCCACCAGGCCATCCACGCCATACCATGAGCGCCCACGCTTTGATTTGGCCTCATTGAGCACTGTTCCATGGTAGGATTTGCGATGCTGCCGAAGAGTTCCGTTCCCAGTTGATAGGAGCCGCTGCCTGCGAATCCCTGACCGTTATTATCCGCCGACATCACCAGCGTGGGGGCAACTTCCGAACCTGTAAAGGACACCCAGTCAGGATGAAAAGTGTTAAGAGAGTCCCAACATTCCGCAGTCTTCGTATCGATGCCGTAGGCTCCTAGAAGATAACTGGGGCTGCCCTGCGGCCACCAGTCCTTTCCGTATTTGCTGAAGCGGTTCCACCCCGCAAAATAGCTCCAGTCGCTTCTAATCGCGATTTCTGAAAAATATCCGGACTCCAGCACGGTCCAATCTACATTCAGGTGTATCGAGCCATCCTGTTTGACCGTCCAGGTTTTAATCGCCCGGTACCACTCTTTGCCTGTCGACTGGTTCCTGACTCTGTACGTGAACCTGAGCTCGGCATTACCCTCGGCATTGACCTGCGAGGAGTGGGATTCCAGCAAACCGCTAAGGTTGTTATCGGAGATAATGTCAGCGAAAGAATTTGTGTCGGATGGAGACGGGGGGCTGTCCGTAGCGTACAGAGTGGTATTGCCCACACCGCCGATTCCGGCCCAGATTGATGTCGACCTGCCATTGCCCCAACCGGAAGACGAGACAAACGAGACAAGATTTCTTGTCATCTCCGGATCCAGCGGTTTGTAATAATGCTCGTATAGATTGCCCCCGCCCTGATTGTAGCTTTCCGAGGCCAGCGCCTTGTAATGCCAGACTAGCTTGACATTTTCATTCTCAAACGTGATCCGGCCGTTAACCGCGTCTTCCGTGATTACTGGCCACTGGGTCTCAGAAGGACCGAACACCACGTAGCCGATAACCGAGACAAAAAGAAGCGCCGCCAGACCGAGATATTTGGGAATCCGCGTCTCTCTCTTCTGACATAGTCTGCCAACATGCCACAGATATTGCCCTTTAAGCATGAGCGCAAGCCTGCTTTTCAGCCCCTCTCTTTTCATATACTTAACCTAACCGGTCAATTAAATATTACGCTGCCGGATTTCCTGTATTTTTCAGAGGCATTACCCCGAGAAGGAGCGGGCTATACTGATCTGAAATCGGCCTTTCTCCAAGATGCAACTGTGATATCCCCAACAATTGTTTGTTGAATCCAATATTTTTGCCCGCATCCCTCATTTAGGCTATTGTTACCCCATGAAAGTCCTGATCACCGGCGGAGCCGGCTTTATCGGCTCTCATACGGCGGAGCTTCTCATAAAGGCTGGGCACGAAGTCAGGGTCCTGGATGATTTCTCCGCCGGCAACAGTTCCAACCTCGCGACCGTGAAAAAAGAGATCGATCTTGTCGAGGCGGACATCCTGGATCTGGAGACAGTCAGCGCCGCCTGCCTGCACATCGAGGTCGTATTCCACCTCGCTGCCATTTCCTCAGTGGAGCAGTCGATCCAGGAACCGCTCAGGACTCACGCCGTCAACGCCTCGGGCACCCTCAACGTGCTGGAGGCCGCCCGCCGGGCCTCTGTAAGAAGAGTTATCTATTCCAGTTCGGCAGCTGTGTATGGCGACCATCCCGAACTTCCCAAGAAAGAGAGTTCCCCGGTCCAGCCCCGGTCGCCCTATGCCTGGCACAAGCTTTCCAGCGAGTTCTACGGACAGACGTACGCGGAGCTATCTGGCCTGGAATTCATCGCATTGCGATACTTCAACGTGTATGGCCCCCGGCAGGATCCCGAATCACCTTATTCGGGTGTGCTTTCCATATTTGTGCGGAGCGCTCTCGACGAGAAACCGCTGATCATATACGGAGACGGCCTCCAGACCAGGGATTTCATTCATGTTTCGGATGTGGCTCGGGTAAATCTGCTGGCCGCCGAGGCAAAGCCTCCGCAGCCACCGGTCATAAACGTGGGCACTGGCGGGGAGACCAGGATAATCGATGCCGCCGAAATGATACAGGCGGCTGCCGGCATCAGCGCCGGGATCACCTATGGGCCGCCCCGCGCAGGAGATATTCACCGGTCATGTGCCGATACAGGATTGCTCGAGAAGACCTATGGCTCCCAGTCCTGGGTTTCCATCGCGGACGGACTACAACATCTCGTGATGTCGAGCCGCAAAAATCATCCTTAAGCCTGGAGATGGGTTGTTACATTATGCTTGCGGCCGGCCGCGACGCGCCGCAAGGTAAGACGGATTTTTGATCACGGCTCCCGGACTAACATCTGATCAGCCGGGCGCATACCTCGTTGCCTATGAATCGCCCCTCCCGCGTTAACCTCAGCATATTTCCGGATTTCTGGAGAAAACCCGCGCCGAGAATCAAGTCCAGCTCATCGCGGTCTATTGCCGAATCGACCTCGCTGATGTCGACACCTGAGCTGCGCCTGAGTCCCAGCACCAGTCGTTCGCGTATTCTCTCTTTATGGCTTAACAGCTCGTTATCCCGGGCCACCTGACCGTTTCCGGCGACATAGGCCTCGATATCCTCCAGGTTTCGCCAGCGCCTCAACCCTACCGTGCTCCATGCTCCGGCGCCCAGGCCGACGAAGTCGGCACCCTGCCAGTAGGCCAGATTATGCCGGCATTCTCGGCCTGGCAGCGCGAAGCTGCTGGTCTCGTACCAGGCGTATCCGGCAGCCTGCATTGAATCAACCACTGTCTCGTAGAACAGCCGCCCCCGCAGTTTTTGCGCGTCCAGCTCCGCCCTCCAGCGGCGCCGGTACTGCCCGCTTTCGGTGGCGGACAGCTCATAATAAGAGATATGCTCCGGCCGGAGCTCCAGAGCCGCCTCGATGTCGAGCCGCAGATCGTTTATCTCCTGACCCGGTATCCCGAAGATCATGTCCAGGCCGACGTTGCTGAATCCGGCGTCGCGCAGAAGGTCCACCGCCCGCCTGACCGCCCCGGCCTGTCCCCCCCGGCCCAGGTTCTGCCTGAGCCGCGGCATGAAGCTCTGGGCTCCAAGCGACACGCGCGTAATTCCGGCATCCTTCAGGCTGACGGCCAGCTTCCCTGTTATTGTGGTGGGGTTTGCCTCCATGGTAACCTCGGCGCCATCAGCGGGCCGCGCCGGAACTCCTCCCAGCAGCCTCTCCAGGAGGTCCTTTCCGATCAGCGCCGGCGTGCCGCCCCCCAGGTAGACTGTCTTAAGCGGTCCGAGGATTTCTCCGCAATCTTCAAGCTCGGCAAGCAGGGCGCCGACATATCCGTTTGCGCGTCCCAGTTTTCCCGTTTCTGAGTAAAAATCGCAGTAGCCGCAGCGCCGGACGCAGAAGGGCAGATGAATATAAAGATGGAAAGCCTTTTTGTCCATAATAAGACCTGGAAACTCAATAATTCTGGTCTGAAATTCTGCTTATATGGTATTATTGCACAAGGTCCGGCGATGATGGCCAGCCGGCGCTCCATTTGCTCTTTCCATCACACTTAAATGACTCCTGACTCCACATCCGGCGCCGTTGCCGACCTCGTGCGGCTGGGCCAGCAGCACTCGCAGGACAGGCTGCGGGCGCGGACGTTCAACGTGCACGGAGTCACGACGCTATTGCTGACAAACTCCGATACCATGGCCGGCGCGGTAAGCAAGCTCCTGCGGCCTTTCAGGGTCGAGGATTCCAGTAAAACCGATATCACCGTCCACCTGTTCGCGGTAGATGACCTCGTTGAGGACATGGCCCCGGTTCCGGCGGAAGCCTCCCTGCTTTACGACTGGGGGATGCTCAAGATCTTCCATGCCGGCCAGGAACGCTACCTGAAAGTCGATGACCGGGCCCGGGTGGTTGCCGACATCGGCCAAAAAACCGCCGTAGGCTTTGCTGGCCAGGAGCTTCTTTTTTCCGACTGGCTCATATCCAATCTTTTTTTCTATCCTCTCTGGGCGCAACTGGTCAAGGAGTCTGGCCTGTTTCCGCTGCACGCCGCGGGACTTTCCCGGGATGACAAGGGTTTTTTATTCCTGGGAAAAAGCGGCAGCGGCAAATCGACGCTAACCCTAAATCTGGTGCGCGGCGGCTACGGGCTCCTTAGTGACGACACTGTCTTTTTGCGTCTTCAGCAGGAAGAGGACCGCGTGCGGGTATTGTCTTTCCCGGAGGAAATCAACGTCAAAGAAGAAACCATTCAGTTACTGCCGGAGCTATCGAAGGTAAAAAATTTCAGTTTCAACGAGCTCAGGGGAAAATCATCCTTCTCCATAGATGAGCTTTATCCCGGATGCGTGGTAGAATCGTCAATACCGAGAGTGCTGGTTTTTCCCGAGATCGCTGATTCTGATGCCACGGTGGTGGAGCCCATGTCCCGGACCGAGGCCCTGGCACTGTCCATGCGCTACGGCTTTTTCTTCCTGGACCCGTCCACCACCGCCAGGCATTTCGAGATATTGTCACGGCTTGCCGGCCAGGCGCATTGCTACCGCCTGTACGCCGGCAGAAACCAGGAAGAGCTGGAGCGGGTGATCGGAAGTTTGTTGAACCGCTCCGGTAAAGCAATTGGCGAGGAAAAGGAATGATTGAAAAAGGTCATTATCTTGTGAAAGACAGTGAAGTGCTGTTCACGTCCATGGGAGATGATGCCGTTCTCCTGCACGTGCAGCGTGGCGACTACTACAGCCTCAACAAGGTTGGAGCGCGGCTCTGGTCGATCACCGACGGCAGCAAGACTATCGGCGATCTGGCCGGGGAGATCACGGAAGAATTCGAGATCTCGAGAGAAGAAGCCGAAAAGGACATAATAGAGCTGGCCGGGCAGTTGGCCAAAGAAGGTCTGGTTAAAGTTGTCGAAACTCCTCAGGATGATGAGGCGGCTCAGGAACCCGAGTGATCTCTGGCTGTTCCTTCAGATTTTCCTCATGCTGATATTCCTTCCCCGGCGGATAAGGCGCCAGAGCCTCCCGGACCTGCTGGCGGGGATAGATCCGGGAGTGGCGCCCGGTGCCCGTGACGAGGCCAAGCTCAGAAAGACGGCAGGGTTCGCGGACTCACTGCTCAAGTACCGTCCCTTCCAACGCTATGGCAAATGCCTGATGCGATCGCTGGTTCTGTTCAGGTTCCTCAGGCTTCAGGGCTGGCCTGTGGAGATCCATTTCGGTGTTCGCAGGACTGACGGCCATCGGGCAGACATCACCGGGCACAGCTGGCTGGTGCTGGACGGTGCGCCGTTCCTGGAGGATGAGCATCAGCAGAACTCTTTCGCAAAGACCTATTCCTACCCCCATTGAACTCATCCGCCTTCTCCCATAGCCGCGTCCTGGCGGCAGGCCTTGTTTTCGCGGCCGGGTTTGCCGGCGGCGCAGTCCTGGGACCGGCACTTATGGGGAAAAGTCCGGCGGACGCCGTTTCGTTGTCGCTTTTATCAGGCCTGCTGGCGGCATTTCTCTGGCTTCTTCTCGCGGCGTTGACGGTTTTCCTTTCCACCCGGTTACGGCCTGACAAGGCTGAGCGGCCTCTCTGGTTCGTGTTTGCCGCCAGCCTGGCTCCCCTGATTTCCTATTTTCCCTATCTCCTTTACCGCAGCGGCCTCGAAGGTGATTCGGTCGAGTTGCCCCCGCTGGGCGCCCGCTTTTCTTCTGTTCTCCTGCTTCTGTGGTCGCTGGCTTTGCTTGTGGTGCTCTTGCGCTTCTATCTGGGCAGCAGGGAATGCGGCATACTGGCAAAGACAGAAAGATATCCGGCCTACGTTCTCGGAGCCATGATGATCATCTGGCTGGCCGTCTTCCTGCCTTTGGATATTCTCAAGAACCAGTACATGCACGTCACCACCATCAACAGCGCTGTGTTCCGCGAAGCCATGCTGAATGGCTTTGACGAGCGCGGCTTTATGTACACCAACCTGATACTCAGCGAGGGGGCCTCGGTTTTCGGCGCTCACATGAATTCCATCATGATTCTGATCATGCCGATTTTCCGCCTCTGGCCGGATTACCGTCTTCTGCTGTTTATTTCCGATGTCGCCCTGGCGCTGGCTGCGGTCCCCGCGTACCTGATAGCCAGGCGCCGGTTTTCTCCGTCCCTGAGCCTGCTCATGGCCGCCATGCTCCTTTTCCATCCGATAATGACCGCGCAGCCGGGCCGTTCCGACTTCTCGGAACTGCGTTTCGTCCCCGTGCTTTTTCTGACATCTTTTTATTTCTTTGATAAAAAACGGGCGGGAGGATTCGCCATAGCGGCTCTGCTGCTGCTTCTGGTGAGGGAAGACATGGGATTTTTCGTCGCTTTCTTCGGCATATATGCCCTGTTTTTGCGCCGTTCCTGGAAATGGATTGCCGCTCCCCTGGCTAGCGGACTGGCCTGGTTCGGGGCCATGGGCGCTTTACTTTTGCCGCGGCTGAGCCCGGCTGAAACCAGCGTCAGGGTAGCGGTGCGATATTCGGCCCTGGGCGCCAGTGGACCGGATATCCTTAAGACTGTCTTGTTCCGGCCCTGGAGACTCGTGTCGGCAGCGTTTGCCACTCCCTCCCACATAGGGGTTGCCTATGGTTTGCTCATGACTTTCGGTCTCGGTGTGCCGTTGCTTTCCGGCGCCACCTTGCTGGCGGTGCCAGGCGTAGCGGAGCTCATGCTCCAGGATACAACCACCCTGGTGAACTTCATGGCGCTCCTGGCGGTGCCCACGCTCATGGCGGCGTATATTCTGGGACTCGCCAGGCTGGACGGGATTGCCCAAAGGCGCCTGGGTCTGGAAAAAGGGCTCGCCGCGGCTTTGGTGGGTATCTTTTTGTTCTTTTTGGGAACCTCGGCCTTCCATACCTGGTTCAATCCGGGTCTTTACCAGCCAAGGTACAATTACGAGGCCGCCCTGGAGGCTCTGGACATGATTCCCGGCGACGCCGCCGTCAGGCTTCCGGAATACATGCTTCTGTACGCCCGCCCTGATCAGAAAGCGCACGGGTTCCACCAGATCGCGTACCAGATCGACCTCCGGGGCGAGTTTGTGCTGAGCGAAGATTACATCCTCCTGGACAGCCGTATCCCGGCGCGCAGCGGCGACAGCCAGTACTTCCAGGGCGTGGTCGAGGTTGTCAATTATCTCGATGGCTCACAGGAATTCGAAAAAGTCTTCGCCCGTGACGACCTCGAGCTTTATGTCAGATCGGGTCTTGACCAGGCGCAACCTGATACACATTAAATGAGCGGAGACGGCAGACATCTTCCCTATTCGGGCCTGGATCCGATCGAAGAGTTCGAGACCGGGTCTATCTACGACACGCTTCTGAGCGCGGTTGGCAAATACGTCCGTCCCGGCGGAAGCCTGCTCGATATCGGCTGCGGCAGGGGGGAACTGATGCAAAAAGCCGCCGCCCGCGGTTACCGGGTCCATGGAGTGGACGCGGATGAGGAATGCGTCAGATTGTCGAGCCGCTTCGGGACCGTCCTCGAGCTGGACGCGGGCCGGATTTCAAATGAGAGCTTCGATGAAAGATTTGACTGCGTGGTGTTGTCCCACGTGATCGAGCACATCGAAAATCCCCGCGATATAATCAGGCGGGCGGCCTCCGTCTCCAGGGGATTGATGTTGATCTCGGTGCCCAATCCCTATTACTCCCCCTACATCTTAAGGTCGATTGGACGGCTTGGAGTCGATTACGTCAACCGCCTTCATCTGTACAGTTGGGACTGGTCTCATTTCAAAACCTTTTTAGAGCTGGGTTGCGGCCTTGAGATAGCCGAGTTCTTCCATGACTCTGTGGCGCTGCCGGTGCCCCGCCGGGCAAGGCTTTTTCTCCTGAAAAAGGGCTGGCTGGGGCCCGTCGAAAGAGGATTCCTGAGGGCGCTGTTTCCGCGTTTTTGCAGCTCGATTACGGCTATGGTCAGGGTGCCTGCCGGGGGCCCAACGAGCTGAGATAAGAGTCAAACCGGTCCACGAAATGCTCCCAGTCATATTTCTGTACATGGAGGGCCGCGGCTTCGCCCAGCTTGCGGGTGAGATTTTGATCCTCAGCCAGCAGGGCCATGGCGTCCGCAAAGGCTCCCGGGGCTGCTTCAACCAGGTAACCCGTCTCTGAATCGATCACGCTCTCGACGGGCCCTCCCTGGTTTACGGAGATCACCGGCTTTCCAAACCCCATAGCCTCCAGCAGGGTCATGCCCCAGTCTTCGTTAAGGCTGGGAAACATCAGGCTGTAACCATTCCGGTAGATCTCCATCAGCTCTTCCTCAGCGGGATCGCGCCTGAAGATTATGTCATCCCGTCCGGCCGCTATCCGTTTCAGCTTGCGCAAGTAGGCCTCGCTCTTGCGGTCTACCTGACCGGCGATTATCAACTTGAATTCTGCAAACCGGGGATAGCGCCGCTTGAATTCAATGAATGATTGCAAAGCCAGTTCCAGATTCTTCCACCATTTGATCCGTCCCACGACCATGAAATATTTCTGATAATTCCAGGTCGGTTGCATGACGCTGGTGTCCAGGCCGGGAGACAATACGTCGATCTTCCCCTCCGGAGCCAGCCCTGCCTTGAGTATTCTGCGGCGAACTTCCTGGCTGTTACAGAAAATGTATTGATAATTGCGCCAGGCCAGCCAGTCGGCGGCCCTGAACACCCCCGCGTACAGGAAAAAAGGAATTTTCATTCGCTTGTTCTCGTTCAGGTACCGGCGGCGGGCAAAGTGGTCGTGAATCACCTTAAGGGGCGTATGACAATAACAGATGACCGGCACATCATGATTGCGGAAGGTTATGAAATCTCCCAGGCCTTCGGATGAGACCACCAGCGCGTCAAAATCCTTCAGGTTTATCTTTTCCCGGAAGATGGTCATCGCCGCCTTTCCCACCGGGAAATAGCCCCGGTCCACGGGCACCCGGGAAAGCTCGACCACCGGCAGCTTCCTGAATTCGGGGTAGGTCTGATCGGGATTGTAATGGCTGGTGAAGATTACCCAGTCATGGCGGCTCCGGCTAACCAGTTCCAACATCATGCGTTCGATGCCGGACCGCAGGTAGATCCAGGGATAATAGAGAGCGATCCTCACTTGTCCGAACCTGGACGCAATCCGCTCAGCATCCTCTTTATCTTGCCGGCGTCCCTATCGTTGCCTCGCAGGAACGCGGCCAGCCAGCCGCAAGCCTGAACGCCGTAACCCAGCCAAAGTATCGAGCGGAAAAGAGCCGTCGCAGCGGAGCCATGATACTTGCCGTAGTAGCCGGACAGGCCAGTCTTGTGCCCCGCCACGGCTCTGCCGGTCTGCCGGCTCATGCTCATGCCGCCGTAGTGAAGAACCCGCGCGGAAGGCACGTAATACGTTGACCATCCGGCCCTGGCGGCGCGGAAGCACCAGTCGACATCTTCACAATACATGAACATATCGGAGTCCAGCTTGCCTATCCGGTTTACGACTTCGCTCCGTACCATCAAGGCGCATCCGCTGACCCAATCCATCCGGCGCTCCTTGCCGTTTTCCCCGAAGTCGTAAAAACCCAGGGTGCGGTTGCCGCTGCGTTTCTGAAGCGACTCGGGAAGAAAGAAGTGTCCCAGGGCCCGGACGATTGAGGGATACCGGCCCTTTGACCTGAACTGAAGAGTGCCATCCTCGTTAAGCACCCTCGGGCCGCAAATGCCTGCTTCCGGATGCGCATCCATGAATTCGACCAGCTTCTTCAGGGCCGGCTCGTAAAGAAACGTATCGTTGTTCAACAGGAAAAAATAGCGGCCCCTGGCGATTTCCATCGCCTGGTTGTTGGCACGGGAAAAGCCCTCGTTTGTGTCATTTTGCAAGACCTTCGCGGCGGGATACCGCTCCCGCACAGCCTCCGCGCTTCCGTCAGAAGAGGCGTTGTCGATGATTATCGTTTCCGTGGATACACCGCTCGCGCCCTGCTGAAGACTCTCGAGGCACCGGAGAAGATAATCTTTCAGATTCCAGTTGACAATGATTATGGATACATCAGGCTCACGCGCAGCAATAGCATTATTCCTGATTGAATTGGTTTTATTGCTCATATTAAAATGGTAGCAGCAGAGTCGACCATCGTCCATAGGGATGGCCACGCCCGGTGGGGCTCCGTCAACCCGGATGTTATTATATGTAACATATAATATTTTTCATTCTTTGCTAAGCATGACTATCACCTTTCGAGATAATTCTCCTCCTCCCGTTCACGGGCGCGCCTGATGGATTTCCGCGAAATCCGGCATAGCTCCAAAATCATCACGGGAATTCTGGCCCGCAAGGTATTTACCGGCCCCCACTCGGTACAGGTCAGCATCGTCGACGCCTGTAACTACCGGTGCATCATGTGCTGGGAGCATTCCCCGGAGTTCGAAGGGCGGGGCGCCGATGAATTCTCCCGGCGCTACCATGCCGAGAAGAAGAACAAGGCCACCGTCATGGACCTTGACATCTATAAAACACTGGTCGAGGGCATGAAATCCACCGGCGCCAGGCAGATCGGCCTGGCGGGCATCGGCGAACCCCTCCTGCACAGGCATATTGTGGACGCGGTTGTCTTTGCCAGGCAGAAAAAGATGAGCGTCTGGATAACCACAAACGGTTCCCTGCTCGATGAAGAGCTGTCAAGGGAGCTTGTTGACGCGGGGCTGGACGATCTCAGCATCAGCCTTAACGCCGGGTCGCGCGAAGAATACGGGCTAGTCCACGCAAATCAGGACAATACTGTCTTTGACCAAATCATCACCGGGCTCAAAAAACTCGATGAATACAAGCGGAGACGGGGAACAGATAACCCCCGGGTGACGCTCTCGAACGTAATCAGCAACGTGAATTTCCGTAAAGTTCCGGAGATGGCGAGGCTGGCGGCAGATGTGGGAGCCGCCAGTATCTGTTTCCGGCCTGTTGACACGGGCCCGCAAACGGAAAAATACTCCCTGAGTGACGAAGATTATGAAAGGCTTGAGAGTTCGTTTGCCATAGCCGCGCAGGTGGCGGAAAGCCACGGCATCGCCCAGAACATCGAATCTTTCCGTCAGCTGGTTAAACTGCGGGCCGACGGTGGCATTCCCGCCCCGTGTTTCGCGGGCTGGCTATTCCCCTTTGTCCTTGCCAACGGCGACATCACGTATTGCTGTGTCAGCCGGGAGGTTCTGGGAAACCTTGCCGAATCCTCGTTTGAGCAGATCTGGTACTCAAAAGAAAAAAGCCGCCTAAACGATATTGCCCTGAACATCCACCGTACCCAGACACCTGTTCCCAGGAGCCGCTGCCGGGGCTGCGAGATGGCTCTTTCGAACATGAGAATTTACCGCCGCCTCTGGCCGCTCTGGGGACGGCCGTCGCCTTCCGCCACTTAAAAGGTATCCCTGAAGGGCGGCAAAGTTCGTCAACACCGGGAGGAGAAGTGAGAAAAAGGCAGACCGGCGCCGCCCCGGCCGGCAACGAAGCCCCCGCAGCCAATGCCGCGGGCAGTACTTGGCGGTATCCGTTCATCCTTGGCGCCTTCGTCGTTCTGGCGCTTCTTGCCTACCTGCCCGTACTGAACGACAGCCTGGTAGCGGATGACTACGGTCACATAACCAGGGTCGGCTGGCTGGAAGCCTCGGAGCTCTGGCGCGTTTTTACCGTCCAGTCCCCGATCTTCATGCGGCCGCTGCCCTTCCTCTCCGTCTGGATCCTCTATCAGATTTTCGGCCTGGAGTGGTTTGCCTCACACGTGCTCAACGTGGTCATGCACGGGGCTAACGCCTTTTTGCTGTTCTGGCTCCTTACCAGGCTCAGCGCTTCTTTCCGCCTGGCGTTCCTTTCGTCGATTCTCTTCCTGTTTACGCCGATCGCTCCGGAGGCTGTTTCCTGGACGGCCGGGAGATTTGACGTCTGGGCGCTCTTTTTCATGCTGCTGGCCCTGGCGCTCTACCAGGGCGCCCTGGAGAAAAAAAGCCGGCCCGCCTTCGCGGGCGCCATGGCGGCCGCCATGGCCGCGCTGTTCAGCAAGGAATCGGCCATGGTCCTCATCGTTATGTTCCCCGTGCTCGAAATCGTCAACAGGTTTTTCCCGGGCTCGCCGGGATTAAAGCTGCCAGCCAAGGCAGACTGGCTGAGGACCGCCGGCATCAGGCTGCTGATTTTCGGAACGCTGTTCGCCGGCTACGTCGCATTCAGATACGCGGTCATGGGCAGGATCGGCAACTACCGCGATGTGCCGTTGTTCGGCGTCCCCAGCCCCAGGGCTGCCGTGAGGTCTTTTCTCACTCTCCTGTCTCCCCTGGATTCGCTCATGGTTTCCGGGTTGATGATCAATCTGATGCGCCTGTCCGTGGGGCTGTTGCTGGCCGTCTCTGTCGGCCTGGTCATCTTCCGATGGAGGAAAGCCAGCGTGGCGGCCCGCAGAACCTGGATCTTTCTGGTGGCGTTTTTTCTCGCATCCCTGGCGCCGGTGTACCACGCCTTTTTCATTTCGGGCCTGACTCAACTTCTGAACGACAGCCGCTTTTTTTACGTGACCATGGCGGCTTTCCTCGGCATCGTGGTCACGGGCCTGATCGGCTTCGGCTGGAGAAGCAGATCCTGGCAGATAGCGGCAGGTTTGGCGATATTATTGCTTGTGCCGCTGTCCTGGTGGGGCATTCAGCAAAACAACCGCGTCTGGTCCCATTCAGCCCAGGTGGCCGATTACATACCCGAGGAGACTGTGAGACTGCTGCCGGACCCCCCTGAGAACGCCACGCTGTATTTCCGCAATCTGCCCATGGCCTGGGGAGGCCACCTGCTGGGCGGCGCGATAGTCGAATCCGTCTCCATAAAATATGACAGAAGCGATCTGCAGATTCATTACGTGGATCCCATGATGGAGTGGGCCCCGTGGTTCAGCCGGGGAGTTGTTCCACTTGACGAGACCGGCGACGGCTATCTGTTCGTATTTGAACCCGAAAGCGAAACGCTGTATCTGGAACGCGGCCCGGCAGAAGCTCCCTAGGCGCGGGCCGGAGGCAGTACGTTCTTATGCGCAAAGGCGGGCGAGGCGCCGAGCCGGCTCAACCCTGGCGCCTGAAGACAATCTCCTCATAAATCGCTTCCGTCCTGTCAACCATTTTATCCAGGGTGAACTCCTGCCGCCACAGCAGTTTGGCGGCTGCCCCCATCCGCAAGCGCCGCGGCTCGTCGTCCAGCAGTTCAAGTATCGCCTCTGCGAAGTCGTGGGGACGGCGCGGCTTGACCAGTAAGCCCGTCTCGCCATGCCTGACTATCTCCGGGATGCCGCCCACGTTAGTGGCTACGGCCGGCCGGCCGGCAGCGGCTGCCTCCAGCAGGGTAATGGGCAATCCTTCAGAGAGCGAGGGCAACAGGATGATATCCGAAGCGGCGATGATTTCGGCGCCGCAATCCAGCCTGCCCTTGACCCGGGCCCTTCCCCGCAGCGGTCCGGTTTCGGCCCGGCGGCGCAGCTCGTTCTCCATGGGCCCGTCCCCGACAATCAGAAACCTCGCTTCGGGTCTTTTCTGCCCCGCTTCTTCCATCGCTTCGATCAGGTCCCGGGCTCCCTTGTGCCAGGCTACCCGGCCGACATAAGTGACGAGCCTTTGCGCCGCCCCGCAGCCGAACCGCCCGCGTATCTCCTGGATGGCTGCCTCATCAAGCCGCGGTTCCTCGACGCCGTTTGGGACCACCGCCACGGAACCTGGATTAATTCCGAGCTCCGCCACCATTTCCTTACGGGTGGCCTCACAGACGGCGATCCCCCTGCCCGCGGCCCGCACAGTCAGACGGTCCAGGGAGCCGTACTGCAACTTCCTCAGGCGCCGCCTGAAATGTCCGGCCTCTTCCTCGTTGCCCTCCACGAATTGGGAGAAAGAACCATGGAAACTGGCCACCCAGGCGGCATTCCTGCGCGAGCGCCAGGCCAGCCCGGTAAAAAGATGGGCCCGCGGCCCATGAGAATGCACTACGTCCGGCTCGACCTTTCTTATGGCCTCGCCCACACGGCGCGCCACCCGGGCCAGCGTCAGCGGGTTGCGGCTGGCCCGTTCCCCCAGCCCGGCGGCCGTCTCCACCTGGATGCCGCTTCGCCTGAACTCCGGCGCCAGGGGAGCGTCGTCCAGGCTGAGCACGAGCACCTCGTGACCGCGCTCCTTCAGCCCTGAAGACAGACCCAGCACCTGAAGCGGCATGCCGCCGCGTCTGAGGTTGGCCGCTACCTGAATGATTTTCACGACTGCCCGGCCGTTGATAATGGACTACAGATAACCAAGATTTTCAAGGCGCCTGCGCACCTCGTCTTCCTCTTCTTCCGTATAGACTGAGGGGCCCGGACCGGGCTCCTGGGCAGCGGATATTGCCTCGGCGGCACGCGGTTGTCCTTTTTTATCCCTGAAAGCTTCTGTCAGGGCCCTACCGTCCCAATCCTCGGGATATGGAAGGTCCAGAAGCGCGCCGATGGTCGGGGCCACGTCCACCATCTGCACCTGACCCAGATCCGCGGGCAGGATGTCCGGCCCGTGCATGACCAGGATGCCCTCGCGCCGATGGGCGCCGGTATGTGCCAGTGGCCCCCACTTTTTCATCGGCTCCCTGATGATGCCCGGCTCCGCCAGCTCGAGCTGAGTGCTGTGGATGCCGCGGTAGGCATATTCCCTCATGTTTATCACCAGGTCGGGCATCTCCTCCATCAACGGCCCGCTGTATATCTCCTCTTTGCGGTCAAACCGCGACAGGACCGGCAGGCCGTCCCCGGGATCGGCCAGCTCCTCCAGCGCGGCAACGGTTTCGTCGATCACCAGCCGCCTCTCCATCTCTCCCGCGACTGTTCCGGAAGGATAGCGCCCTTTCGTATTCACGAACAGGCAGCCGAACTGCGAGATGGAAAAGATCCGGGTGCGGCTGAAGTCGATATCCGAGATCAGCGCATCGACAAAGATCTCCCAGCGCCTGCCGCTTACGTCCCGGCCCAGCAGCTTCCTCACCCCTCGCCGGGTCCTCACCGGAAGATGGGCCTGAAGCTTCCCCATGAGGTATTTTCTGGCTTTCTGCCTGGTTCGTACCGGATGGAAATGAAGCAGACCCGCCTCGGCCAGCACCCTGTTGAGGCAGATCTCTTTCTCGAGGCGGCCGAAACCGTGATCGGACATGATCAGCAGGTTCCGGTCCTTTCCCCATCGCATCCACCTCTCGCCCAGCTCGCTGTCCAGGACCTCATAACATAAAAAAACCGACTCGGCCCGCCGCCGGTCCTCATCATCCGCCGCAGGATCCGCCCTCATCACCTTCTCCGCCGAATCCCAGAAGATATGCTGAAAGCTGTCGGGAGACCTGATGACAGCCACCAGCATGTCCCAGTCCTCTTTCTCCATCAGATAGCGGACCGTCCTCAGCTCGACGTCCAGGTGCGCCCTGAGCTGCCTTATGCACTCGCCGACAGGATCGGGATGATGGCTCAGGAGATACGGGGAATCCACGGAGGAGGATATGGCGAAATCCGGCACGGACTCAAGCAATTCCTCCCTGAATGTCCGCGGAAATGTTGATTTTTCGTCCAGATGGGGCGCATCCATCCCGGAAATCATGACTCCGTTGACCTCATAAGCGGGATATGTGACCGGCACATCGTAAACGCACACGCGTTTGCCCACCCCGGAGACCAGGCCCCAGACGGAAGCTCCCCGGACATTGGCGGCGTTCATCGGCTCGAGCTGGTATGTGCCTTCCCG
This sequence comes from Thermoleophilia bacterium, assembly GCA_014859345.1. GTDB lineage: Bacteria > Actinomycetota > Thermoleophilia > BMS3ABIN01 > BMS3ABIN01 > Kmv30. The sequence continues at coordinate 23,169 of JACUUL010000014.1, read as the reverse complement.
GAAACGGAAAAAGCCCACGGAACCGTGTTTGCCCGGGTTTGTGCCGGTGAAGAAAGAAGACCAGGCGGCCGGGGTGATCGGAGGCAGGGTCGACATCAGGGTCGCGTGGCTCCCGGATTCAATCAGGCGGGCGAAATTGGGCAGCCTGTTCTTCCCGATCAGGTAATCAATAACGGTAAAGGTGCCGCCATCGAGTCCTATCACCAAAAGTTTTGACAACCGGTTCCTTTCCGCTTCAGGCCTCCGCCCTCGCCAGGCGCGTCTTGACCATGTTTAATATTTTTTTATCCCTTTCATTGAATCCCATGAGCGCCATCGAGCCTACATAAAGGATAACCATGACGGCTGCCAGCGCGGCTATCCGGACCGGCTGCCCGTCAGCCAGCAGAAACCTGCCCGCCACGAATACCACAGCGGCGCCCATGGCGCCTGACAGCAGCGGCTTAAAGTAAAATCGGTCAAAAGCGTGAAGCCGCATGAGAAACCATACCTCAACCACCCTGATCATGTTCACCAGGGAGAAAGACGCCATATTGGCGAAGGCCGCCCCGGCCAGTCCGAAGCGGGGAATAAGCAATATACACATGATAACGTCAAAAACCAGGATTATCAGCACGTTGACCAGCTCCAGGCGCGAGCGCCCCGACATCAGGAGCATCATGCTGGCGGTGCCGGTGCTGGCGGTTACCAGCTGGCCGAAGGCAATCATGATCATGGCCGTGCTCGCCACCACGAAATCAGCGCCGAAAATGCTCAACACGGGATCCGCGAAAACCGCCAGCACCAGGAATATCGGATAGGTCATGGTAAATATCCATCGGCTGACCGTCTTGAAAAGAATGTTCAGCTCCTCTCCCTGGCGGCGGTTCCAGAGATCGGAGATCACCGGGGAGAACACGGCGGCAAAAGCGGTCAGTATCCTGGCGCTTACCAGCGCCACCTTGGCCGCCACGGCGTAATAGCCGACATTTGTGGAGGTCGAGAAATATCCGAGCAGCAGCGTGTCTATCCACATGATAAGCGCCATCAAAACGGTCGTTGCCGCCAGGGGCACGGAATACTTGACGAGATTGGCAACCGGCTTCTCGGATGACTCGGCCGTCTCCGGCCGGCGGAAAAGCACCCATAACGCGAAAGTCGCCGCCATCATCAAGCCGATAGCCACCGCGGTCACGTTTGCCAGCACCACGCCGATCAGGCCCGCCCCCAGGATCAGCGCCGTTCCCGCCAGCAGAAGTTTGGATACCTGCTCGCCTATGTCGTTGGCGTAGACCTGGAAGCGCATCTGGTGCATGCCCTGGGTGGTGGCGTTGAACAGCCGGGCGCAAACCATCAGGGGGATGGCAATCGCAAAAATGCGAATTCCGTTAACGGCGACATTGCTATCGTCGAACAGGATGCGGTTAATGGCGGGAGCGGACAACCAAAGAATGATCATCAATGTCACGCTGGTCGCCAGCCCTAAAAGAACCGCCCCCTTTACGACCTTCTTGGCGGACCCAAGCTCACCGACTCCAGCATAGAGGGCGACGTAGCGCAGTATCCCGAAATCAAGGCCGGCCACCGCAGCCAGCGCCACCAGGTTGATAACGGTGAACATCAGGAAGAATTCGCCCAGCTGTTCGGGAGCCATCAGCCGCGCCAGAATAAAGGTATAAACGTAGACGATCAACGCCCGGCCGAAGATGCCGGAGAAATTGATCGCCGCTCCCCTGGCTATATGGGGAAGATAACCTGTCTTTGCTTGCGGGCCCGGCGGCCCGTTAGAGATTTCGCCCGATTCCTCCACCCGCCATCGCTAATAGAGAGATATAACTAAAGGTATCCCAAGTCGCCCAGGCGCTTTCGCACTTCATCCTCGTCCTCTTCCGAATATGCCGGCAGATCCTCCGGCCGGCTCGCGGGGGGAGCCCCGTCGGCAGCAGGTTTGTCTTCGTCCGGCTGGGCTTCGTTCCCTTCAACCGGCTCCTTCAGAAGGCTTCGGCCGTCCCACTCCTCAACCCGGGGCAGGCCCAGGAGATCGGCTATGGTCGGAGCCACGTCCACCATGTCCGCCTGGTCCGGCTCGGCGCCTTCCATGCCGGCGGCGCCTGCCAGGATCAGGATGCCTTCCCGCCGGTGGGTTCCGGTATGGGCAAGCTGCTTCCAGTCCTGAACCGGAGGCCTGACGATCGGCCCTCCGTCCAGCTCGGTGGCGGTGCCGATTACCGGACAGTAAGACCAGTCCCTGAAATTAACCACCAGATCCGGCATGGCGGCGGCCAGAGGGCCGTGAAAAAGCTCTTCCTTGCGGTAGAACCTGGTGACCATCGGTTCCCCATCCCAGGGATCCCTGAGCCCGGAGATGGCCGCCTCGGCCTTGGCAATCACCTTTTCCATCTCCTCTTCCGAGGATACTGTCCCCAGGGGATCGCGCCCTTTGATATTCACGAACAGGCATCCGAATCCGCCGATTGATGCGACGCGAGTGTGCTCCCAGTCGATATCGGAAACGAGCACGTCCACATAGGTCGACCAGCCTTCGTCCGGCCTTTCTTTCCCCAGGAACCGCTTGATCTTCTGCCGGGTCTGGTGGGACATCCGGGCCTGCAGCTTCTTTCTTAGAAATTCACGCGTGCGCTTACGCTCGCTCAAAGGGTGAAATTTAAGCAGACCGGCTTCGGCCAGCACCCGGTTCAGGCAGACGCTGCCCCGCAGCCGGCCGAAGCCATGGTCGGACATGATGACAAGATTCCCGTCCACCCCCCAGCCGCTGCCTGTTTCTCCAAGCTGCCGGTCGATGGCTTCATAGCACTCAAAAACCGCCTCTGCGCGCAGGTGCTCTTCTGCGCTGAGCTCCTCGCCCGATATCGCCTTCTCGGCGTCGCGCCACAAGGTATGCTGGAATATATCGGGCGACCTGATCACCGAGACAAAGAGGTCCCAGTCCTCCAGGCCCATCAGGTAATTGATGGTCCTGATCTCCATGTCGAGAAATGCCTTCAGCCGCCGGATCCATTCCCGCACAGGGTCCGGATGGCGGTTAACCAGATACTTGGCGTCGTTGTGATAGTTGATCTGAAAGTCCGGGACCGCCGACAGGAGCTTCTCTTTAAACTCCAGTGGATAGATGGCGTGCTGGTTAAAGCTCGGGGCGTCGAGGCCGGAGATGAGGATACCATTGACAGGCGCAGCCGGGTAGGTAACCGGCACGTTGTAGACACACACCCTCCTGCCGGCATCGCCGGCCAGCGACCAGATGGGCCTGCCGTGCAGGTTGCCGGCATTCATTGGCTCCAGCTTGTAGGTGCCGGGGCGGAACCTGAAAAGATCGGCCGCTCCCGTCTTGCCCGGATTGGTGCCGGTATAAAATGAGGCCCAGGCCGGCCATGTAACCGGCGGCGCGGTGGAAAGCAGGGTGGCGCGCCTGCCCTTGTCCATTAACCGTGAAAAATTCGGCAGGCGCCCTCCGGCGGCCAGATGATCGATGATGGAAAAAGTGGCTCCATCCAGACCGATTACGCGTACCTTCGACAAATCAACCCATCCCCAGGCGTCATGCGGCGCGGTATTGGGCCGCGCTGGCTTTTATCCTCCTGAGCAGGTCCTTATCCTGCTCATTCAGTCCCAGAACCCCCATAGAAAAAACATATACGAGCAGGAAGAGGCTTGCAAGGACGGCGACTTGAACCAGGCCCTCTTCCGGGATGACAAACCTGCCGGCCAAGCCAGCCAGGACCGCGGCAATGCCGCCGGCCAGCAACGGCTTTAGATAGCCGAGATTGTAGGCATGCATCCGCATGAGAATCCAGATCTCGACCACCCGCAGCAGATTGACTATTCCCAGCGCTGACAAATGAGCCATGGCCGCGCCCGCTACGCCATATCTGGGAATCAGCAGCAGGCAGAGGCCGATCACAGTAGACAGGGCTACTGCTATGTTCAACAGTTCCAGCTTGGAGCGTCCGGTCATCAACACCATCAGGCCCGCGGCTCCGGTGAGCGCCGCTAAAAACTGGCCTGTTGCCAGAATTATCAGGGCATTGCTTCCGGCCACGAACCCTTCGCCGAATATTAACATCAGCGAGTCTGCAAACAGGATAATTATCAAAAATATGGGAAAGGTCAGAATGAAGATCCAGCGGCCGACGGTGACATAAAGACCCTCGAGCTCCTCAGTCTTTCTCTGATTCCACAAATGAGCGATGACGGGAGCAAAGACAGTGATGAACGCGGCCACGATCTTGGTCCCGAATAGAGAGATCCTGAGCGCGACGCCGTAAAACCCTACATCCTCGGATGTCCCCAAAAGTCCCAGCAGGAGCGTCGATATGGTAAGCATCATGGCAGCCATGACGGCGGAAAAAGCGAGCGGATAAGAATATCTCAAAATCGCCGCCATCGGGCGGTCTCCGGTGATTTCACTTCGGCTGTGCTTTGCCGGACCGGCCAGCACCATCAGGGCGAAAATCAGTGACAGAGCAGCCGCCACCGCCACTGACGCCAGATTCGCCCAGATCACCCCCGCCAGCCCCAAGCCGAACACGAGAGCTCCCGCCGAAAGCCCGATCTTGGCGATCTGCTCGCCGAAATCCCGGCTCAAAACCTGGTATTTCATCCGGTGCATTCCCTGGGTGGCAGCGTTGAACATCCTGGCCGCCACCAGCAAGGGAATAGCGAACGCGAATATTCGGAGCGCGCTCACGGCCTCAGCGCTGCCATCAAAGAAATGCTCTCCGGCCTGGGGAGCCATGACGATCAATCCCACAGTGACCAGTGACGCCACGGGCAGGCCGAAAATCAGCGCGACCTTTACAGTTCTCCACGCCAGGCCCGGCTTGCCTTCACCTGCATACAGGGCGACATACCTGACCACACCGTGATCGAGCCCCGCCAGAGAGGCCAGGCCGAGCAGGCTGATCATGCTGAATATCAGAAAAAAAGTGCCCAGCTCCGCCACCGGCAGCATCCGCGCCAGCAGATAGGTATATCCGTACAAAAAGACCATGCGGGCGATGATGCCCGCGTAATTAACGGCGGCGCCGTGGGCTATGTGGGGGAGGTATGAGTCGGTTGCGGCGCTTTCGGCGCCGGATGATGTACCTCGCGGCATTCCGCAGGCCTCAGCCGCAAACCCGGCTGTCCAGGGCCTGGCCGGCCTGCCTCGCTGTCTCTCCCAAAGCCCTGACCATTCCCGACGCCAGCCAGAATACCACCATCGTAGGCCAAACCATCAATATGTCAAAAGTGAGTCCGTTCACGATAGTGACCAGCATACAGACAGCCAAAGGCCATGCCCAGCCCGCCTGTGTTCCACCTTTCTTCAACAACTTCAGGACATGGATCCCAAAAAGCACCAGCACCGATGCCCCAAGCAGCGCCCCGAACAATCCTTGCTCAATCAGCACTGTCAGATACATATTATCAATCGCGATGGGCCGGTTTGGCCGGTCAGGAGCCTGGCTGACACGATGTATTTCCGAGCCACCCTTCCATAGCCCCGCGCCTATCAGTGGATTTGCCATGAAGGTGGCGGGTGCTTTTGACCACATATAGGTCCTGGGAGAAATGCTTTCGCTGGTGCGCGCTTTCGACAGTGTGCCAGCATGAACCGTATTATAGAAACTTGCGGTAAACATGCCAGCTGCCAGAGCCACTGCCCCCATCAGCAGAATCAGCCGGCGGGTGGCGGGAGGCCGGCGGAGAGTCATCCAGGCCAGTCCTCCCACAATCAGCAGAGCGGCTGTGATCCATGCTCCTTTGCTGTACGTGACGATCAGAGCCAGAAAAACCGCAACCGCAGCCGCACCCCAGGCGAACCGCGTCAAGGCTGCGCTGGAGCGGATAAAGAAGTAAATGACAAACGGAATGGTCTGGACCATGAATGCTCCCATTACCACGGGCTGGCCCAGCAGCGAACCGATTCGATGATATCCCTCTCCCGGGAATGGCCTTACGCTTTCCTTGATGATCTCGCCATAAAGAATATTGCGCTCCAGGGCGAACTCTATCAGGCCATACGCTGCGGCAGCCACTCCCATGACAACCACCGTAAGGAACATTATCCGCAACGATCTTTGCGCCTGGCCCACAACTGCGGAACCGTAGTAAACAAGAAGGACATATCCCGCAAATGCGAGAACCAGGCCCAGTTGATTGGCATTGCTTGCTGCTGCCATCCCCCTTATGGTTATAAAGGCGATGTATACTGCCAGCATCAGATCGATTATCTGCGGAGAGAGCGCCTGCCGGTTTCTGCAGATCCACAGGCGCCACAGTACCGCCGGAGTGGCAATGGCAAAAAGCAGGCCTAAGGGACTTATCCGAAGGGAGCCCGCGCGCAGGGCAGCATACACAAAAGTGTCAGGATAAGCAATTGTGCCGGCAACCAGCAAAACCAGCGTCCACAATGCCGCCATATGAGAACGCCGGCCTTCTCTGCCGCCGGCGGCAAAATCCATATTTGCCGTCGGGCTTTCTGGAGCTTCGTTCAAGGGAGAATCATTCATTTCAGAAGTAAAACCCGTGAGGGTCCGGGCAAAAACCAATGAAAACTGGTTCACTTTATTCCATTACTGGTTTGATTTTAGTGCTATGGACATTATTAGTCAAAAAAGCGGGTAGTTCAGCTTGCCGCCGTCCAATTGCAAATAGCCTCCCGCCTTCTCTAAAATTGAGTGTACTGCAACTGTTTTTCTTCTGTTTTTAGTGGCTTGAACAGAAAGGGATGCTCTTATTTCAAAAATGATCAGCCTTGTATCCATTTGCTCCCCGGAGTTCATGAATGTGCCTCCGCTGGGAATCCTTTACGTCGGAGATGCGCTGAAGAAGGCGGGCTACGAAGTCAGGGTTTCCCATTTCACTCCGGACGAGATCCCCAGGCAAGCCGAGATCATCTCCAGGGGAAAGCCGCTCTTTGTGGGTATCTCAGCCTTCACCAGCAACCAGACCCGGTTTGGAGCCCGCTTTTCCCGCTTATTCAGGGAAAGGTGCGAATCTCCGGTCGTATGGGGCGGCGTCCACGCCTCCATGGGCCCCGAGCAGACTCTCGGCGAAGAATACGTGGACATCGTGGTGATCGGGGAAGGCGAAGAGACGGCCGTCGACCTGGCCCGCACGCTTGAATCCGGAGTCAGCCTCGGCGGCGTAACGGGTATCGGCTTCAAGGATAACGGGGAGCCCGTGTTCAACGAGCCCAGGCCCCTGATCGAGAACCTTGACCGGTACAGGCTCGACTGGGATCTCGTGGATATCGAAAACTACCTGACGCCTGCCTGGGGCCGCAAGCGGGTGATCAATTTCATCACCTCGCGCGGCTGCCCGTTCAAATGCGGCTTCTGTTACAACCAGAGGTTCAACCGGCGGCGCTGGCGGTCCCATTCCAGGGAGTTCGTAATTTCCGAGATACAGGAACTCAAAGGGCGCTACGGCATTGACGGAATAAAATTTTACGACGACAATTTCTTTGCCAACAAGAAGCGCGCGGTGGAGATTCTTAAGGCGGTCGACCTCCCGTGGGAAGGACAGTTGCGAATCGGCTACATCACCGGCGAACTGGCGGAAACGCTCGATGAAACCCTGTGCCAGGGCATCTGCTTCGGCTTCGAGTCCGGCAGCGACCGGATCCTCGAACTGATCCGCAAGGACCAGACTACCGAAGACATCATCCGCGGAACCGCGGCACTGGCTAAGTATCCGGCTATCAGGGTTACCGGCTGTTTCATCCTGGGCAACCCCACCGAGACGAGGGAAGAGGTCAGGAAAACCATAGATTTCTGCCTGAAGCTGCTGGAGATACACCCTAAGATGAGCTTCTCCCTGGGCGCGTTCCTGCCCTTCCCGGGCGTGCCGCTTTACGATCTTCTCGTCGATGAGGGATTCGTGGCACCGGAGCGGACCGAGGACTGGGAGGTAATCAACCGCATGAACGATGAAATGGAGCTGCCCTGGCTGTCCTGGGTGACGAAGGAGGAAAGGGAGAATTTCGTCAGAGCCGGCAGGTACGCCAAGCTGCTGCAACTCAGATACCTGAAAATCCCGGTAATAAACAAGATACCCGTGTGGCGACTTTCATCATATAACTTCAGGTTCCCGCTCGAGCTTCCCGCCCTGGAATGGATCCACCGCACGTATTCCGACGAGGGTAGCCCGTTGAGCAAAATAATGCGAAAGACCGTGGCCCTTACCCGCTCCCGAAGCCGGGTCAGGCACTCCTGAGCAGTCCCCGGATCATCTCCAGCTCCGAGCCCGGCGTTTGCGCGCAGCGGCACTCATTACTGGCGTTTTCTCCTGATAAATATTATCACTCAGCAATTCTGCTTACCAGAGTACGAATTGCCTGGCAACACCGGCAAGGGTAACCGCCGCATCGCGTCAGTGCGGAAATTCGTGAAGTCCGCCGCTTTCGTCAAGGGCATTTCCTCGCAGATAGGCAGTGAAGCTTGGTACTCCCGCAGGAACTTCGTATTCAATGATTATCCGGGCAGATGAGCCGGGATGAACAGTGCCTATCTGCACCGGAAGACTGCTAACCGTTTTTACGCCTCTCGATGCCGATGACGAGGTAACTTTTGCGTCGTTTGCCGAACCGGGTCCTGTATTAGAAATCACATATCCAACGGACAATACCCGAGCCAAATAATCCCTGAAACTGACCCAGTAGCTGCGCTCCTGGGTTAGAGTCAGATCTACCGCGCCAAGTACACCGGACTGGAAGGTGCTGAATAAGTAATTTCCACTTACAGCAACCCTTCCCGCAGAATCGACGCTGCGCACCCGATATCTGTAGACTTGATCCGGAGGAAGTTCGCCAAGAACCAGCGCGTGATCCGTTACCATGTCTGACGAAGTGGACAGCGTCGTCCACACCCAGGGGTTGGAAGAGTTATGAGTCTGCACCTGGGAACTGGCCTTAACATCCGTATGCCAGGTAATCTGTACGCTGTCACCCGTATTGTGCGACTGGACTCTGGAAATGTCGGGTCCTCCCCCTGGCGGACCCTCAATGAGGCTTATTACAAAGGAGTCGCTCCACTCAGTTCCCGCATCGACCCACCGGTACCGGTGACCGGTCGGTGGATTGCCGCCCCACCAGGACATCCAGGCCAGACCATGAGCGCCCACGCTTTGATTTGCCCTGTGCGTGCACTGTTCCGCGATAGGATTTGCGGCACTGCCGAAAAGTTGTTTTCCCAGCTGATACAATCCGCTACCCGCGAATCCTTGGCCGTCATTATCCGCCGACATAACCAGCGTGGGCGCGATAGCAGAACCGGTCAGGGAGACCCAGTCCGGATGAAAAGCATTGAGGGAGTTCCAGCATTCTGCTGTTTTCGATTCGATGCCATTGGATCCCAGCAGGTACTTCGGGTTTGCCTCAGACGACCAGTCCTTACCGTATTTACTAAAACGGTTCCAACCCGCGAAGTAGCTCCAGTCGCTTCTGACCGAGATCTCCGAATAATATCCCGACCGCAGGACAGACCAGTCAACATTCAGATATATCGAGCCATCCTGTTTAACGGTCCATGTCTTAACAGCCCGGTACCATTCTTTTCCGGTCGACCGGTTTTTTACCCTGTAGGTAAAATTGAGTTCGGCATTCCCTTTAGCTTCGATCTGCGCGGATTGAGATTCCAGCGTGCCACTCAGGTTATTATCGGAGATGATGTCAGCAAACGAATTTGTGCCGGAAGAAGATGGAAGGCTGTCCGTAGCGTACAGAGTGGTAGTGCCCACGCCGCCGATCCCGGCCCAGATCGATGTCGAGTTTCCGTTCCCCCAACTGGGAGACGGGATAAATGACACAAGGTTCCTTTTCATTTCCGGATCGAGCGGTTTGTAATAAAGCTCGTAAAGATTGCCCCCGCCCTGATTGTAACTTTCCGATGCCAGCGTCTTGTAATGCCAGACCGCCTTGATTGTTTCTGTCTCCACGTAGACCCGTCCCGTCAACGGATCCTCGGAAAGACGAACAGATTCCTGCGCCGAGGCCGGACTGGCCACCGAGACAGTGAATGACAGCAAAGCAGCGGTCAGCGATATCGATATTAAAAGTGTTATAAAACGCCGCACTTTTTGCTACCTGGCAGCCAGGCCGTATCAATTGAGACCCTTGGCTTTGCGTCCCTGTCTCGCGACAGGTTTGCCTTTGTCTGAAGCCCGGCGCCAGATGACAGGGTGGCGGTGTCTCCTCCCCGTAGAACACACGCTCCGCTATGTATGCACCAGCCTCAAACCTTAACTAATGATTTCGGCAAAAAAAATAGAGGTGTTAGGAGATAAAGTAGTCAGAAAGGGCTTATTGAAGGTATTATCTAATCAGCACGGTTTTCTTGAAGAGATGTTTCGTTCGCGAAAGGTTTATTAAATGGGGAAACAGGCGCTATTTTTGCAGCCTTGGGGTGGAGAGGCAGGGGCAGGACTGGTCCAGGAGAGCGCAACAGTTCTCAGCCTGGATAGTGAGATACTTCAGGATGGATTGCCATTCGACTGGCAGGGCATCTGGGGCAAGCTTTGGAAGTGGTATGGGCCAAGCGTCAAGATAGCCATCCGCGGTCTGGTAAGGCGGAAAGGGAAAGACGTCATCCTCTGTTTCGATCCTATGTGTGGCCTTATTTTTGCCTCGACTGCCAGATTACTCAGGTTAGAGACACCGCCGATTGTAATTTCAATGTTTTTATTGCGTCCGTGGAAATATCCATTCATGGACAGGCTCAGGTATGCCTTTGCCAACTTCGGCCTCAAACGGGTAAGCAAGATTATCTGCTTCTCTTCCGTCGAGGTAGCCCGCTACAAAAAAGAGTTTCCGCGGCATGCCGAAAAGTTCAGATTCGTGCCTGTGGGCGCGGATCCGACTTCGCTTGATCTTGAGAAAGAGTTGAAAAAGCTGGAGGAATCATCGCCGGCCCCGTTCATATTTAGCGGCGGTACCACAAACAGGGACTATCATACCCTGGTTAAGGCAATGGAAGGTATTCCTGACGTAAAACTGAAGATTTTCGCGAAGAAGGCAGACCACCCCGGAGAGTCGCAAAACCTGGAGTTCCTTGGCGATGTTTATGGTGATGATTACGAAAGGGAGATACTTGCTTCCACGATTGTGGTGCTGCCGCTTTATGACAAGTGTTTCGCCAGCGGCCAGCTCACTCTCCTGAAAGCGATGGAGCTGGGCAAAGCCATCATTGCCACCAATGCGCCGGGGGTAAGGGATTATATAACCGATGGCGTAAATGGCGTGCTGGTGCCGCCGGACGATCCGAAAGCGATGGCGTCGGCGATCGGGGGGTTGCTCGGCGACGCCGACAGGCGCGGGGAGCTGGGAGAGGCGGCCAGAAGGACCCACCGGGAAAGTTTCACGCAGGCGATGTCGGTATCCAAAATCATCGCGATGGCGGCGGAGGTTGCGGGAGCAAAATCGGCGTGATTACACGGCCCGCTAGGTCTTGTTACCAGCCCTTTTTTTCTTTACCAGGTCGTTACACAATTGCTCATACTGCTCGGTAATCTTGTCCCAGTTGTAAACCTTCTGAGCCCGCTCTTTTGCCAGGACTCGGTATTTTTCAATCATCTCCGGGTTTGCGAGTAATGCCGAGATTTTTTCACCAAGATCGGCTGCTCCCATCCTGGCAGAGAAGCTGATACCGGCATCGCCCACTGTTTCCAGGTTTGGCTCATGATCGCTCACAATCACGCAATTGCCGGCAGCGAGCGCTTCCACTATGACAGGATGGGTTCCTCCTACAACCGTAGGAACCACGAAGAGTAGCGCGTTCTGGCTTAGTTGCCTGTACCCTTCACCAAAGACATAGCCAGTGAAGATAACGTTCTTGCCGGCATTTCTCTTAAGTTCACGAATATACTCATCGGCGTACGGAGCATCGCCCACGATTACCAGCTTTTCATCCGTGTCCAGCCGGCGGAAAGCCTCGACCAGCACATGAGCACAATTCTCGGGCACGAGGCGTCCCACGAATAGGATATATTCCCTCGGCTCGATACCAAACCTGTCCAACCACTTGGTTCCTTCAACTTGCGGCATATCCGCGCCATATGGGATATAAACACTGCTGGCGCCGAACCTGTCCTGGTAGTATCTTCGCACCACCTGTGAATCGGTTATTATCTGAGTTGCCGCGATGGGGGCCAAGCGCTCCGCAAGACGCAGATAAAATTTTGCGGGAGCGCTCCATTTTTCTCTCTGGGAATCGAGGCCGTCAACGTTGAGAGCAGTAGGTACCCCGGTGAGCCGGGGCAGAAAAACAAAGGGGCTGTTCCCAGCGATGAAATAAATGGCCACATCATACCGACCCTTGATCATGGCATGGAAAGTGCTAATGCATGTATGCGCGAACGTGTCGAGATGTTTTTCCGGAACCGTCGGCAGTTTGACCAGCTTGACGCCCTTGTACTCCTCGCCCTGGTACTTGATGACGTGCGGGCGGCAGTAAACGGTAACATCGTGGCCTCTTGCGGCCAGGCGTACGCTCAGCTCCTCAACCGCGGTTTCAAAACCACTGTATCCACCAGGAATACCACGCGTGCCGATCATGGCTATTCTCATTCTTCTTCCTCGACTATCTGATTCGAGCCGGCCACATTTCCTCCAAACGTCGCCCCATGGTTATTTCTCTTCAAAACCTTCTCAAGCTCACAAACGATCGCCGTGGCGGACGCTTCTTCCGAAAATTTTTCCAGAACTTTCATCTTGCCGTTCGCTGAAAGCTTTTTTCGCAATCCATTATCGTTTGCCAGTCGAATTATCGCCTGGGCCATACTGACAGGATCTCCACAACGCACTAGAATCCCATTCTTGCCATTCTCTATGATTTCTGGAGCCCCGCCTCCATCTGATGCAATCACAGCACGGCCAGCGGCCATTGCTTCCAGCATGACAATCCCTAACGGCTCCTGTCGCACCGAGGGCATAATAAAGATATTGCATTCTTCAAGAAAAGGCTGAACATGTTCTTGAAAGCCAGTGAACTCGATCCGGTCTTCAAGGCCCAATTCCCTGGCTTGTTTCTCGAGGCCCTCGCGAAAGCTATGCCGGCCGCCATAAACATCACCAATAATGAAAGCTTTAAGGTTCAAACCATCCCGCGCGGCCCTGCCTAATGCTTCTATCAGCACATCCTGGCCCTTGTAGGGCGCCAGGCGTCCAACTGTCACAATTACTGTCTTTTCAAAAATTTTTTCCGGCGGCGTGTCAATAAATTTATCAACAGGAACGCCGTCGTAAATTACAACACCCGCCTCTTTCAGCCTACTGTCAGAAAACTGGTCGCGAACCGCTTTCGTAATAAATATACTTCGCGTAGACAGGAATCTGACCAGCGGTTGATAAAATCGAAAGAAAAATCCAAATTCCGAAAGGATGTCCCTGAAATGCCATACATGAGGTACTCCAGCTAAACGAGCGGCAACCGCGCCTCCCACAGTCACACCCGTATTCGTATGCACCAGGTCGAAGTGTTCCTGCCGCATGAATTTCCGAAGACGCCAAATTGCCACCGGCGATTTAATCGCCATTTTTGCCATGCCTTTTAGCGTAAAGATGTCCCGCCGAAAAACCACGGTTTCCATGATGTGAACCCTGACACCCGCGATTGCGAGCTTATCGGCAAGCCTCCCGTAATTGGGCAACGCCGCATGGACCTGATAACCTCTCGACCTAAGCTCGGCCGCGATGCCGAGCAGGCACCGATCCGAGCCGTATAGTGCGGCAGAAGAATGCACCAGTAGTATTTTTTTTCCGGAAACGTCCAAAGCTTACGGCCTGTTAAGTTCATGAAGCCGCCGACATCCGGCGCGGTGCTTCTTGATTTCTGAAGCTGCGACGGCCACGCCCAGGCCGGAAAAGATCCAGGGGAAGCCGAGCCAGATAAAGGACGATGCCTGCGAGGCAATTAAGAGGGCGATTCCTCCAGCGGCAAAACCAGCGAGCGCACTCCGGAGGAAGGGATCTCTCGACAGCAAATAGCCGCGAAGTATCACTGCGAGAACGCCTACTTGAAACCATAAGTACAACAGAAGGCCGACAATGCCTGTATCATGGATCGCCTGAATAAGCGAGCTGTACAGCCAGGAGCCCGGAGGCGCCGGCCTGGCGGCTTCCGGCGGGAGCGACAACGTCCCTTTGCCGAGCATGATAGATCCGCGCCACCGATCCAGGGCGACTTTCTGTACCTCCACCCGGCCCTCGCCTGAGCTGCTGCTGAAATCCAGTATCTCACTCATCCGATTCTGTGTGTCATTCAGCAACGCCGGCGCATAGGCCTGAAGCACGGGCAACAGCATGACAGGGAGCACCATTACCGACAGGATCAGCATAGTCATCGTTTTGGGATTAAAGATGTTCCCTGGGGGTTTTTGCATAAATAGCAGCATAAACATTCCTATGCCAAAACCAATCCAGGCAGCTCTGGTATAGGTGAGTATCATGGCGGCCAAAATTACAACCAATGTAATGAAGATCAACTTCCTGTGACTGTCAGCAGCACTCTCTTTTGAGGTTAGGAACGCAATGAACATCAGGCCCATCGCAGCAGTGAATGCACCCAGCAGGTTTGCCTCCTCAAAACCGCCGCTGGTTCGCCAGCTCGCGCTGGATTCAGAGATCGGCCTCATGACAAAGCCAATATCCAGGCCGGCAGCGTGAAGGGCCAGCGCAAGAATTGAGAACGCAGCATGTATCCCGGCGAAGACCATCAATATTTTTATGGCATTTTTGAGCTTGTCCGAATGGGTATTGAGGACCAGAACCGTACCGATATACATCATTCCGTAAATGACCAGCAGGGTAGAGCCCTTGTAACTTTCCGCCTTGTCCGGTGAATACAGGGCCGATGCAACAAAGTTGGCGGTCAGATACAGGAAGAGCGGCAGCAGCATAGGCACTCTGTAGAAACGGATCTTGCCGATCAGGAATGACATTGCCAGGCCCAGAATCAGCGCCATAAAGACAATTTGCTCGGGGCGAATTGTGAAATCACTTACGACAAACCGGAAAATGTTGATGTTGGCGGCCAGCAGCAGCAGCAGCCAGGCCCGGTAGGTGTCCAGAGAGGCCAGCATCAGAACGACGGCGCCTATCACAAGCAGGGACAGGAGGTATCCCAGCTGAAACATCTGCACCAGCAGAAGACCGCCGAGCAGACCTACCGCCGCCCCCAATAGCGCCGCCAGTCCTGGAACTTTACTATTTTTTTGTCCGGCCAACGTATCCATAAGCTCCCACCCCGGCTAAATTGCTGCTATTGTCGCCATCGCGAATGGTAAAATTATTATATGCTTCAAATCGACACCGGACATTCGGACCGCGATCCCCTGACAACGAAGCGCCTCTGCAGAGTTGGCCTGGACGTCTCCGTGACGGATCGCTGCACAACAGGCACAAGCGTGTACGCAAGAGACCTGCTGGAAGCGTTGCACAATCTCCAGCCTGAAGACATGGAGATTGTGCCCCTTCGGGCTCCGAAGCCCTTTTCCCGCAAATCCCTTGCGACAAAATTCATGAATTTCTGGCTGGAAATTCTATGGCTCAACATTCTTCTTCCCCTGGCGGTCCGTAAACATAAAATCGATGTTCTGCATATGCCTGCCAACAATATTGCTCCCTTGGTCAGGATTCCCCAGGTATGTTCAATTCACGATGTCCATTTCATGACCAATTCCAAGGGCCGCGATCCCCTCTGGCGCACATATGCCAGGTGGCATTTCCGCTTTGCCGCCAGACATGCCGACAAAATTCTCTGCGACACCCACATGGCAAGAACCGAAATTATCGAGCTACTCGGCGCCGACGAGAAAAAAACCGAGGTGATCAATCTTGGCCTTCCACAACGTGAAGCCCTCGAGGAAGATTTGCGGTCGGTTGCCGAATTACCGCCATATATTCTTTCAGTTGGCGCCATTGCGACTAATAAAAATTTTTCCTCCCTGGTGAAGGCCTTCTCGGAGTTGGTCAAGTCCGGCAAGAATGGAGGTCACAAACTCATCATTGCCGGGCCGCCCGCGTGCGGGCACTCCGAAGTTATTGACATCATTCATCAGGAAGGGCTGACGGACAAGGTAACTCTGACAGGAAAGGTCTCAGATTCATTACTCGCGGCTCTGTATCAAAGAGCTTCTGTTTTCGTATTTCCTTCGCTTGCCGAGGGTTTTGGATTTCCGCCGCTGGAGGCCATGCATTATGGTGTCCCGGTGGCGGCCTCCACCGCTCCCTGCATACCCGAGACTCTCGGTGAGGCTCCGTTGTATTTCGATCCGCGCGACGTGGCTGGAATGGCGAACGCAATTCATCGGCTCATAACCGATGAAAAGGTCCGGAGACAGCTTATTTCTGCGGGCGCAGACATGTCCCGGAAATACTCATGGGACAAGACAGCCCGGGAGACCTGGAGCGCATACCGCTCACTGACCGGCAGATGTCCCTGATGCTCATTCATCCGGGTTTTTGCGGACCGATATCACAGCCTCGGTCACAAAAGCAAGCATGGATCCGGCGAACACGCTGATCATGAAGCCGATAAGAATCCTCTGCGTCATCGGAACGCCCACCGCCCGGGATAGGGTTGCCTCATCCGCAATTCGCACATCTGTCGAAGCGGCCTTCTGTTCCTGCAGATTCTCCAGCCCCTCCAAAATGGCGTCCCGGCGGTCCTGCAAAGCCCTGAGCTTGCCTTGATCGCCCGCCGGCTGTGCGGCGCTCAGCGATGAGATCTCGTCTCCAATATCCGCCAGATCGTCGGTCAGCATCTCGGCAGTCTGCTCGATGGCGTCCTGGCTGGCTTCCTTCAGATAATCGACAAACGATTCAGCCACGGCGTTGGCCAGCACCTGCACGCGGACTGGGTCGCTGTCGGTAACGGCGATTTTCAGCACCGACGTATTTCTGATGGATTCGGTAGCTGTCCTGGCCTTAAGGACGTTGGGGTTCCAGTTGAGGTTCGCTTTCCCCAAGGCATTTTCCATGACTTCGTTGCCGGTCACAAGCTCGGCATATGTGGCGCCGATACGATCGCCGCTCTGCGCCAGGCTGATACCGCTGCCGGTGGCTGAGGCTATCTGCGACAGGCCCACAACCAGAGTGGATTCCGCCTGATACATCTGTGTACTTCTGGCGCCGGATACACCGGCATAAGCGGTGGCTACCACGATCACTGCCAGGATCAGCCACTTCCATTTCCTGATAACTCCAAAAAATTCTGCTAGATCCATATTCCTTCCTCTCAAATCTCAAGAGACTTCCTTTCTCCACCTATTCGTCTTAACATTCCAGCACGGATGAACACAGCAATGCCGGTCTGCTGCACCTGGAATTGGTGGCGGTGGGCAATCCATGACGCCTGCGAGGCATTCCCCCTGCACTAAATATAGCAATCTATCCGCGAATCTAAAAATCAATGTTTATCTCTTTTCACTGCAAATCCGGCCAATCTCCAGAGATAATACTTGAGCAGCGCCAGAGACCTCGGTTTTCCGTACGTGACAGACATCCATTTAAGCGAAGGAAAGATCCATCGCAGCTGGTAGACCAGCTTGTCCCGGACTCTTCCTGTGAGCACAAAATTCAGCAAGTTCCATCCGCTTAACGGGCGGTAAAAATAAAAGCAGATGGCATCCTCGTGTCTTCCCTGAAACTCGCCCAATTGCTCTTGTGGCCATATCCGATTCCATACTGCTTCCTTATAGAAGCGCGGCTTGATCCTCCTCATGACCTCCTCGGGCACCAGCCTCGTGTCATACAGCCTCTGAATATGGGCAATCGTCGCATGGAAGCAGGCCGCTATTCCTTCCCTTTGCGCTATCCGGACCAGAAGGTCCCAATCGTGACCGTTTTGATACAGGCTTTCGGAGATATCGGACAGCCACTTTAACCTGGCGCAGCCGTGCCTGTTGGCATGTATCACCAGATGCAGCAGCTGGTCCTCAGGACCCAGGACCCTGACTTCGGAACCGAGTATCTCTGCCTTCCGGCTCCGGTCCCAGACCCCGCCGATATCGCGCATCCCCACACCCATGGTAAGCAGATCGAACTGAAACTCGAGACATGTGCCGAGCGGTGACGTCCATTGCATGTGCGACATGACGTCATATTTCATCAGCTTTGGCGGAACCTCCCTGAAGTCTTTTCCTGGCGGCGGCTGGCAGCCCTTTTTTTTTAAAACCTCATAGATCCGGGGCCAGTCCTCTTCGCGCACGAGAATATCAACATCGGAAAAAGGCCTGAGGCCGACGTCGCCATATATTCTTTCCGCCAGGACGGCGCCCTTGAGCACTATAATTTCGATCCCCTGAGAAGTCAGCTCCTGGGCTATCTCCCTCAGCTGCGTAAGATGCCTCAGGCCCATGGCGGCCGTCATCAAATAGATTTTTTTCAGGCGCTCCAGTTCGGCTTCCGGAATGTCCACGCTATGCCCCGAAGCGGTCAGGTTTCGATAAATTATCCCAGCCGTGCCGTGTATCGTGCTTTGATTTACTAGAGCTTCCCAGTTTAAATCCCGCTGGGCCAGTTTCTGTACGCGCTGCATACGGGCTGAGTCGGCATTCAGCCTGGAAGCAGCCACCAGTAGAGATCTCTCTACCGGGTCCATGCTATTGTCTCTGTTTTTTGAACATCAGGACTGCGACACCCTAACTTTTTAGCGATCCGTTGAGACCAGCATTATTTACTTCACTGATTGCACGGAAAAGACCTGCGCACAGCCAGAACACGACCATGGCCGGCCAGAACAGCAACGAGTCGATAGTCATGCCATTGATCAGAACGGCCGCCATGCTGATTGCGGCCGGCACCAGCCACATTCTCAGTTCCTCGCTGCTTTTGGCGGCCGCAGCCATATTCTTCAGGAGGAGGCAAGCGGCAAGCAAAACCAAGGCCGCTCCTACTATTCCGCCTTCCACAAATATAGTCAGGTATAAATTATCTACCGGCAGAGCTTTTCCCTCCATAATCTCCTGCTCCTCGGCTGTAAAATTTTCTTTAAATATTGCTGCTCCTCCCTGCTGAAGTCCCACTCCAAACAGAGGATGCGCCAGGAAGTTCTGAGCTCCCTTTTCCCATAAAATGATACGTGTGTTAAAGCTTTCATTCTGCCTCGTCTCCGAGAGGACATTAAACTTTAAAGTGTTGTAGAACATGAGCATGACACTGCCGGAAACCATTACCACTGCGATCGCCAGCGACATGTACGTCCACTTGTGTTTTATTTGGCTTTTTACCAGCCAGATTATTGCGGCCAGCCCCAGGAGCCCCGCGGTAATCCAGCTGCCTTTGGCAAACGAAACAATCAAGGCCATAACTACCGCCAGTATGCCTAGCCCCCATAATGTCTTTTTCCCCAGGTTTCTGGACTCGACGAAAAACAGTAGCAGAAAAGGCAATGCCTGTACCATAAGCATTCCCAGAGCCGTGGGATGACCCAGCGTCGAACCGCTGCGATGGAAGTCAGCATTCTTGATGGGAACCTTTTCGGACGTGATGTCCGCAAAAAGGAAATTGCGGTTAAAGAGAAACTCGATCATCGCATACACGGCAATTATCAGACTCAGCACTACCAGGGCGGTGAACAGTACTCGTCTGGCGGCGGCATTCTGTGCCAGGGTTGCGGAGCCATAATATGCCACCCCTGCGTAGGCAAAATATGCCAGCAGCAAAGCGGCGGCGTTCGGATTCGAGACGGCCAGCAGCCCCCGGGTTACCAGAAAGAGGCTGGTGCCGATCAAGACAGCATCCAGCAAGGAGAGCGTCAGTTTTTTTCGAGCCGAAAAAATGAAATAAACGATTGGCGGCGCCGTCACGGCAAATACGAGGCTGAGCGGGCTCAGGCGCAGGGAACCGAGACGCAAACCCGCATCGGCGTAGGTATCGGGATATAGCAAGATTCCAGCCAGGAGGATCGTTAGCGCCCACAGTCCAGCCAGGCATCTCCGGCTTCGGCAGTCATCTGTAGGGATTTGCTCATACATGAATTTATCAGTAGCCATAACTTCGAATGCTGTTTTGGCCCTTCTCTTCATTAATTTTCATAAGAGTCTGCCCGCTAGGTGTCATTCCGGGGGGACAATTGTTGCGGTGGAGATAAGATATTTGCAAAGATCAGGCGGCACTTGGTTTTAACAGCCGGGCCTTTATCAGCCTCAATGCCATTTTATCATTTTCATCGAGTCCCAGAGCGGCTATCACACCAATATAAGAGGCCAGAAGCACGGTCACCAGAAGGCCATTCAGCAACAGACCGGGCTCGAAAGGCAGCAGGATATTTGCGGCCAGTATCACGGCGGCAGCTGAGGCTCCCGCCAGCAAGGGCTTGAGGGATCGGCGGTCATAGGCATGAACGCGCATGAAAAGCCACACCTCAATTGCCCGAA
Source organism: Thermoleophilia bacterium (assembly GCA_014859345.1). Lineage (GTDB taxonomy): Bacteria > Actinomycetota > Thermoleophilia > BMS3ABIN01 > BMS3ABIN01 > Kmv30. The sequence goes on along the minus strand of JACUUL010000014.1, from coordinate 2,817 downwards.
GAGCATTTACCACTCCTGCTGAGACCATGTTTGCCACTGCCGCTCCCAAAATTCCAAACCTGGGTATCATTATCAGGCAAACAGCCGTATTGGCCATGAGGCCGACCGCGACGTTTGCGAATTCCATTTTTGGTCTTCCCGACATCATCACCATCATGCCCGCCAGACCGGTGCCAGCGTGTATCAGTTGGGCGACCGCGAGAATCACGAGAGCCCCCCGCGCCTCGGCAAATTCGCCGCCGAAAATTTTCAAAACGAATCCCGGGAATAGCGCTACCACTAAAAATAGTGGAAGAGTGACAAGGAATATCCATCTGGTCACGGTCTTGAACATTCCCGCCAGTTCGGAGATCTTCTTCCTGTTGTAGGTGTCAGAAATTATTGGCGCGAACATGGTCCCGAACGCCGTCAGGATGGCGGCGCTGACCAGTCCAACCCTTATAGCAGCTCCGTAAAAACCTACTTCTTCAGACGTTCCCAGGTATCCCAAAAAAAACATGTCAACATTTTGCTGAAGAATGGCTACAATCGTTGTGAAAGCCAGCGGCAACGAATAGAAAAGCAGCAGCTTGCCCGCTTTGACGTCGACGGCCTTCGGCCCTGGATCTTTGGGAATTATCATCAAGGCAAACGCCACCGACATGGCCATCGCCACAACCATGGATGCCACATTTGCCCAGACGATACCAATCAGACCTGCGCCCATCACGACAGCCAGCACCGAGAAGCCGAGTTTGGACAGCTGTTCTCCCAGGTCCCGGCTATAAACCTGGTATTCCATCTTGTGCAGGCCCTGGGTAGTGGCATTAAAAACCCGGGCGGCCACCCAGAGCGGAATGGAGATGGCGAAGATTTGCAGGCCATTATGCGCCAGCGCGCTGCCTCCAAAAAACCGCTGGGAAATCCAGGGAGCGGCCAGGAACAGACCTAGGGCCATGACCGTGCCGACCGAAAGTCCCATGGCCAGGCCGACCAGTGTGGTTTTGCGCACCAGTCCTAACTTCTTTTCGCCAAAAAAAAGTGACACGTACCGGACAACACCGTAATCGAGTCCAGCCGTCGCTATCATCGCGAGGACATTGATGATGGCGAACATGAGAAAGTATTCGCCCAGCTGGTCCACGGGCAGAATTCGCGCCAGAAATACCGTGTAGACAAACAACAGCGAAGTTCTGGCGCCGGCGCCCAGGAGGTTGATCGTGGCGCCTCTGGCCAGCAGGTTGATCTGCGGGCTGTCGACTTGAGCCGCAGGCTTCTGCTTATGAGGCTGCAACTTGGGCAACCTTATTATTCAACAGTATTATCCCTGCCACCGGAAAACGCCTTCCGGATGAGCGTCGCTATGTCCCTGATGTGCCCGGGGGCATGGGCCTCCCAGGGGGTTTTCACAAACACAAAAGCATCGTCCTGGGTGTGCATGCCGTTGAGATGACCTTTCCAGAATATTTCCTGCCTGGCGATTGCGCCCTTAAAATCATAGCCCGGCCTGGGATGGGCGATGAAATCCGGCCCTCTGCCGACTTCCGGGCCCGCGTAGATCTCATCGCGCCCGATAATACGTCCGACCACGGGCTCGCCGCTGTCCGGATCCATCAGGTCCTGCATGTCTTTGATAATCTCCTCGCGCAAGCCCGCTCCGTCTTCAGGGCCGATGATGCCGCCTGGCTCACGGCCTTCCAGATTCAGGTAGATGCGGCCGGGATCCATGCAGTAGGCGCGTGTCTTTTGCGGATCCAGGTCGGCGATTGTCATGGGAGACTCTCCCTTCAGGGCCAGATATCCTTTTTCCTTCAGGAAGGCATTTATGTATACCTCTTTCTCTATCGTGCAGGAACCGTGGTCGGAAAGCATGAAGAGAGCCGATTCGTCCGGGACCATCTCCGCCAGCTCGCCTGCGAACTCGTCGACGGCGCGATAAAAACTGAGAAATTCAGATGAGTAGACCGGGTCCTGTTCCTCGTAGTAGCGCCACATGAAATGGTGCAGGCGGTCGGTTTCGGTGATGACAGCCACAAACAGGTCCCATGGTTCCTGGTCCCAGAGCTTCAAAATGGCCTGACGACGTTTTTCCAGGGTCAGGAACAGGTCCTCAAGCAGGGCGTCCAGCGACTCCCGGCCCCTGGCCGCATCAACGTCCACTCGGTAGCCTATGCGGTTCAAATATTCGAAAGTCGATGCGGGATATACGGCTTTTTCCAAGGTGGGAGCCACGAACCCGGATACCAGTACACCGTTTAACTCCCGGGCCGGATAGGTGGAGGGCACGTTTATGACACAGCAGCGTTTGCCTTGGCGGCTGAGAGTTTCCCAGACGGCCTCACACTTGAGATGCTGGTAGTTGGGGAAATATAGCTGCCAGGTGCCGGGCCAGCGGTCGGTAAATCCAAAAATTCCGTGATCTCCCGGGTTTTTTCCGGTCATAAAGGAAGCCCATGCCACGGACGAGATTGTGGGAATCTCCGTTTCCATGCGGCCGAGATTGCCTGCAGAAAAAAGCCGGGCGAGATGGGGCAGGTTCCCGGCTGATACCTCTTTTTTAAGGAAGCTGTAGGGGGTGCCGTCGAGACCGATGACAACCGCTCGGCCCCCGCTTCCAGAGCTTTGCGTCAATTATTCCACCACCCCCGCAAATTGCCAGAAAAAAACCACATATTATTCATGATGCCCATCCATAAACTCCGGCATTTGTCATCCCAACGCTGCGCTCGAGGGCAAGCCCTGAGAAGCAAAGCGACGAAGCATCTGCTTGTTAATCGCAAAATGCAGATTCTTCGCTTCGCTGCTATGTGAATGTCAAGCCCTTCCTCAGGCCATGAC
>JACUUL010000063.1 GCA_014859345.1 Thermoleophilia bacterium | reverse complement strand
AGCGAAGCGAAGGCTCTCAGCTGAAAGATATCCGGACATGCCTCTCGATACCCGAGCAGTTGTCCTTCCGGCGGCCTTCGGGCCGCCTTTTCCATTATGGGATAATGGAACCATGATGAATGCGGATAATCCCTCTGCATATCCGATCGTCGGCGTCCTGGCCCTGCAGGGCGCCTTTCGCGAGCACCGCCGGGCGCTGGAGAAATGCGGCGCCCAGACCCGCGAGGTCAGGCGGCGCCATGAGCTTACCGGTCTCGACGCCCTGGTCATCCCCGGTGGCGAGAGCACCACCATCGGCAAGCTGATGGTCAGCTACGGCCTGCTCGAACCGGTGCGCGGGCTGGCCCGGGAGGGCCTGCCCGTATTCGGCACCTGCGCCGGCCTGGTGATGCTGGCCGGGGAAGTGGTCGAGGGTGATCAACCGCTCCTGGAGGTTATGGAAGTGAAGGTGCGGCGCAACGCCTTCGGCCGGCAGGTAAACAGCTTCGAGACACCGCTTGGCCTGCCCGCGCTGCCCGGAGGGCAGCCATTCCCCGGGGTCTTCATCCGAGCCCCCTGGATCGAGCAGGCCGGGCCGGGGGTGGAGCTTCTTGCCAGCCACGAAGGCCGCCCCGTGGCCGCCCGGCAGGGGAATCTGCTGGCAACCGCCTTTCATCCTGAGCTTACCGATGACCTCAGGCTGCACGATTTCTTCCTTGATCTGGTTTCCTCCCGCTGAACCATTAAATCGATCTTCCCCTGACCGTCTGATTCGAAGCTCCGGCAAGAGCGGGGTTTCCGCCCAGGTTTAACCCCTGTTCCACGAGCCATAATCTTTTTATGAGGACAAATTACCCCGAATACGCCGAGGAGGGGCCGCCATGGCTGACCAGGTCGCAGCGATCAGCACAACCGTAGAAAAAACCAACCGCATACTTTCGGAGATCGAGAGGGAGATGGGCTGGCAGGGCCGTCCGGACCAGGCGCTATCCGCGCTTAGAGTCGTGATGCACACTCTCCGCGACCGGCTGCCGGTAAATGAGGCGGCCGGGCTGGGAGCCCAGCTTCCGGAGCTGGTGCGGGGCATCTACTACGAGGGCTGGAGCCCGGGGCGCGTGCCTGTCAAGATGAACCGTGAGGAATTCCTGGATGAGGTCCGCCGCCGCTTCGTCTACGCCAGGGGCAACGGCATCGATATCGAGCAGATGATCAGGGTGGTGCTGGAGACGATCTCCCTGCATGTGGACCATGCCGAGATGCAAAAGGTCAAGGCCTCGCTGCCCAAGAACCTGGCGACGCTCATCCCGGATTAACTGAGCGGCAGCGAGCTGTCATTCCTAGAGAGCAAGCGGCCGAAGAATCTGCTTTTTGGATGCGGGACGAACAATCGCGCCGCTTGACATTCTGTGCCGGTCCGGGCGCGTTGGACGTCTCCCCAGGTTTATCGTTCCTAGGGAAAAGGAATAGATGAGCATGAACATGGACCCGAATCCTGATTACATGGGCTCCCGGACCACGGGCAGAACTGTGCTGTTCGTCATCCTGGCGCTGATCCTGCTCTTGGTCGTCGGTTTTGGGGTCTGGTACTGGCAGCGCCAGGAAGTAAACCGGCTCAACGAGCGGATCGAGCTGCTGGAAGGCGGCCAGGTGGAGGAAATCGAACGCCTCAACGATCGAATCCGGCAGCTGGAAGACGACCTGGCGGCGGCTCTGGAGGAGCTGGAGCAGGAAACGAATTCTGAAAATGAGACGGCAACCAACGAACACACATCCCCCAAGGGCGTGTTCATCCTGGTCGACACGCCGCGACCCGGCGAAAGAGTAGCCAGCCCGCTCAGGATCACAGGCAGGGTTCCCGGCAACTGGTCTTTCGAGGCCGATTTCCCGGTAAGGCTGGAGGACAGCAACGGCAACGTGCTGGCCGAGGAGCCGGCCACGCTCCTGGGAGACTGGATGACCGAAGAACTGGTGGCGTTCGAAGCGATTTTGACATTCACATCTCCGGGAACCGGCACCGGCCAACTGGTGCTGATAAAAGACAATCCATCCGGGCTGTCCGAGAACGACGATTCGGTGTCGATCGGAGTGAGGTTCTGACCGGCGTCCGCAAGCGCCCGGACATCAGATCCAGGCCCTCAAATTTTTCATCCCCTTTGAGTTTACGGCTGCTCTGATATACTTGGCTATCCGCGCATCTCCGCGCATGCCGGCTTAGCGCGGTTTTCGCGGACGACATCATTTCGGTGCAGTCTCGCGGGAGAAACGAAGATGGACTTCCTTTCGTATCAGTTCCCGGCCTCGGGAGTGGAGACAAACGTCCTGCTGCCGCCGCTGGTAGCGCTCATCATCTCCTTCTTCACCTCCATGAGCGGAGTTTCCGGGGCCTTCCTGCTGCTGCCCTTCCAGATGAGTTTCCTGGGATATACCAGCCCCTCGGTAAGCGGCACCAACCTGGTCTTTAACATCGTCGCCATCCCCAGCGGGGTCTACCAGTACATCAAGGAGGGGCGCATGGCCTGGCCGCTGACCTGGATCGTGCTGGCGGGAACATTGCCCGGTGTCTTCGCCGGTTATTTCATCAGGGTTCATTACTTCCCCGACCCCCGGACATTCAAACTCTTTGCCGGCCTGGTTCTGCTCTACCTGGGTGGCCGCCTGCTTTACGGGATGACCGGCAGGGCGGGCTCGGCGGCCGCCGCCAGGGTGAGCGCCCTGGAGGAGCGCTTCAGCCAGAGGCAAAAAGAAAAGAGGGACGTGCGCAGGTCCGTCAGGGGCCTGCCCGCGGACGCCAGGGTGAAAACGGTATCCATCAGCCTCTCCCGCGTTACCTATGAGTTCTGGGGAGAGACATATTCCTTCAGCACGCCGGGCATGTTCCTGCTGTCGCTGGCAGTCGGAATCGCCGGCGGCATCTACGGAATCGGCGGCGGCGCCATCATCGCCCCCTTCTGCGTGGCTGTTTTCCATCTGCCGGTCTACACGGTGGCCGGAGCCGCTCTGGCCGGCACCCTGCTCACCTCCGTGGCCGGGGTGGCCTTTTACAGCCTGATCCCCTCTCCTGAAGGAATCGCCACAGCGCCCGACTGGCGCCTGGGAATCCTCTTCGGAGTGGGAGGATTTATCGGCATCTACCTGGGCGCCCGGTTTCAGAAATACATCCCCCAGAAACCGATCAAGCTGATGCTGACCGCGATCATCCTCTTCGTGGCGGTGGGGTACATCATTCAGTTTTTCTAGCATCACACGCGATTCGAGCCAGCCAGAAGCCCCATCTGGCCACTCGCTGTCGCGAAAGCACGGCGGTGTCCGGCCGGGATGATAGTCTGTTTACGTTCCCCACTGATAGAACCTGTCGCATTCTGCGACCCCATAAATAGGTCATTTTGCAGGTCATATCCTGTTTGAGGTCGCAATTTGCGACCTCAAACGGCCAGACGTGGCCGGTCCTGAAGCGATCATCCCGTTATTGGCGGCGGGATAAATCTTGAAGTTCTTTTAATCCCGGCTTAGCCGGAGGAGAAACTTCCGTCCGGCCCTATTGATAAGTTCCACACCACTCCGGGGTGGCCACAAATTGTGACCAGGCCGTTGCTGGCTATGATGCGTGTTCATGATCACGATTTGCGGCCTCGAATGGCGAGCATCGATAGCGCCGAAAGTCACGGATTTGTAGTCCAAAATGATTAACAACAAAGCCGGAAGGAATGAAAATGACGGAAAAAATTTCGCTTGTGGCAACAAACAATATCGTGCAGGCGATTCTCATGGTAAGAAGAAAGCGCGTAATGCTTGGTAATGATCTGGCCCGGCTTTTTGGGGTTTCAACCCGCCGGCTCAACGAGCAGGTCAGACGTAACATCGACCGCTTCCCCGGGGATTTCATGTTTCAGTTGACACAAGAGGAGAAGAATAAGGTGGTCGCAAATTGCGACCACCTCTCAAATCTGAAATTTACGCAAAGCCTCCCATTTGCATTCACCGAGCACGGGATCATAATGCTTGCGAATGTTCTCAATAGCCCGGAGGCGGTTAAAGCCAGCATTCAGGTAGTCAGAGCTTTTATCAAATTGCGAGCAATGCTCGCCTCGCATGAAGATCTAGCTCGTAAAGTTGACGCGCTCGAAAAGAAATATGACGCTCAGTTCAAGACAGTCTTCGACGCCATCCGGCAGCTCATGGTTCCGGCCGAGCCGAAAAAGAAAAAGAACCGGATAGGTTTCCATTGGCAGATCGGGGAGAAGCCTGCCGGGAAGAAAACGCCGGCAAGGAAGAAACCCGCGTCAAATAGAAAAGCGCCCGAAGATCCTTGCCGGTGAGCGTTGGCGGCATCGCAGCTCCTTTGCCGGTCGCGTATACTTAAGTCAGACAAGTGATGTGCGGCAGCTTCCAACAACCGGGCAGTATCAGGATTTTAGAGGAATTCGAGCGGCAAACCGGCGTGCCCCCGTCCGTGCTTTCGCCGGGAGGCGCTCTGGCGGAGGCGGGAGAGCGCACCCTGAGGCCGTTCAACGATGTCCTTGTGGTCTTTCAGGATGAAGATGGGCGGCCGAAACTTGCTCCCATGTACTGGCGCAGCTTATCCATTACTGGGAGAAGGAGTTCAAATCCAGATACACCTGCTTCAACACGCGCGCAGAATCGCTGGACAAGCCCCATAACCAAAAGCTGCTGCTAAGGCAGAGGTGCGTCCTCCCGGTTGTGTCCTTCTTTGAGAACAGGCAGATAAACGGTCAGACCCTGAAGCCGCGCCAGGTTTACGAGTTTACTCTTCCAGACCGCGCTCTCATGGCCTTGGGCGGCATCTATTCCATATGGATCAATCCGCGGGACACGAATGACCGCCGCTTGAGTTGCAGCATTATAACCGTGGAGCCCAATCCCGTTGTGGGAGAGATACACAACCGGATGCCTTTCATTGTACCGCCGGAGCTGGTCAGCCGCTGGCTGGACCGCAGTTACAAGGACGGCAGCGGCCTGAAGCAGATGATCAGGCCGCATGACGGCCGTCTGGATGCCGGTTGCTGCGTCTCCTCCTCCGGATGAGGCGGCTTCGGGACCCCCGCGGGAGCTTGGATAAAAAAGCTTTGCGCAATCTCACAGAATGAGTCACGCCGGCAGCGTATAATTATAAGCATGCGACTGTTGAGACGCTACCTGTTCCTGGCCCTCGGGTTCGCCGCGCTGGGGCTGGCCCTGGCGGGCGTGGCCCTGCCGCTGCTGCCCACGACGCCCTTTGCGCTGCTGGCGGCGTTCTTCTTCGCGCGCTCTTCTCCCCGGCGCTATGAATGGCTGGTCTCGATGCCAAAAATCGGACCTGCGATCAAGAACTGGGACCAGCACCGGGTAATCGATCCGAAGAGCAAGATCATCGCCATTGCCCTGATCTTTGCGTCGGCGGCGTACATCGTCTTCATCTCGGGCCGGACCTTGCCGGTCAAGGCCGGCGTGGTGGCGGTCCTGACCGCCGTCAGCGTTTTCCTTATTACCCGGCCGGGTTCCCCAAAAGCAGCAGAACGAGCTTCAGACCGGGGAAAGTAGTCTTTACCAGCCCCTCAATCGGTAAAGCTGCCGTTAATTAAATAATGACCGGGACCCAACCACAACTCCTTTTCACCACCCGAAGCCAGTGGCGAAACTGGCTTGAGAAGAATCACAACCGATCGCCCGGCATCTGGATGATCTTCTACAAGAAGCATGCCGGCGGAAAATCCGTCTCCTACGACGACGCTGTCGAGGAAGCCCTTTGCTTTGGCTGGGTGGATAGCCTGGTGAGGAAACTCGACGCCGACAGATATATTCAGAAGTTTACTCCCCGGAAAGAAAAAGCACTTGGTCAAAAAGCAACAAGGACCGGGTGGAGAAACTGATAAAACAGGGATGCATGACGCCCGCCGGCATGGCCAAGATCGAGGCGGCAAAGGAAAATGGCAGCTGGGCTCTCCTCAGCGATGTGGAGAATCTGGTGGTGCCCGCCGACCTGCAGGCTGCTCTGGCGGCCAGAAAGGAGGCCTCCGCCAACTTCAGCAGGATGAGCCCCTCGGACCGGAAGGCGTACCTGTACTGGCTTGCCAGCGTCAAAAGGGACGATACGAGAAGAAGAAGGATCAGGGAGATAGTCGCCAGGCTGGCGCAGAACAGGAAGCGCTCGGAGCCGTGAAAACATCGTCCGGGAGGGTCGCGGCCCTCGCATGCACCTCCGCCGCCTCTGTTATATTATTATCTGAGCAAACTGGCCCTCGTCATGTGCCGGCGGCAATGCGAAGTGATGCGGGTGCCGCGCATCGGGCCCAGGGGCCGCATCCAGCAACCCAACCCCGGAGACAGCTATGTCCGGACATTCGAAGTGGTCTTCCATCAAGCATAAGAAGGGAGCCGCCGACGCCAAGCGCGGCAAGCTCTTCTCCAAGCTCTCCCGGGCCATAACCGTGGCCGCCAAAGAGGGCGGGCCCGATCCGACCGGCAACGCCAACCTGGCCACGGCCATTCAGAAGGCCAAGGACAATTCCATGCCCAAGGACAACATCGAGCGCGCCATCCAGCGGGGCGCCGGCGGGGGTGACGGCGAGGCCTACGAGACCATAACCTACGAGGGCTACGGTCCTGCCGGCGTCGCCGTCCTGGTGGAGGCCATGACCGACAACCGCAACCGCACCGCCGCCGAGGTGCGTAACATCTTCAACAAAAGCGGCGGCAAGCTGGGAGAGACCGGCACGGTAGCCTGGATGTTCGAGCGGAAGGGCTCCATAGTCGTCGATGCGGGCGTTGTTGACGAGGATGAGCTGATGGCCGTCGCCATCGATGCCGGCGCGGAGGATGTTAACCAGGATGAAAGCACTTACGAGATAGTCACCAGCCCCTCCGATTTCATGTCGGTGCGCGAGGCAATCGAGGCGGCCGGCATCAGATATACATCCGCGGAGCTTGCTATGCTTCCCAAGAACACTATCAAGCTGGAGCAGAGCGACGCGAAGAAAATTCTCAGGTTGATGGACGCTCTGGAGGACAACGACGATATCCAGGATGTGCACGCCAACTTTGACATAAGCGAGGAAGTGCTGGAGGCGCTGGCATAGGGTAAAAAGGGATCCCTTAAAACGAGCCTCACTGTCAGGCCTCGGGGATTATCGATGCAGGCGGTTAACTTGTCCGGACCTAAAACGACGCGGATCCTTGGGCTCGATCCCGGCACGGCCGTCACCGGCTGGGGGGTCATCGAGTACAGGGGCGGCAGCTCCCGCCTGGTGGCCCATGGCGTGATATCGACCTCCGCCCGGCAGCCCGGGCATGAGCGCCTTCTGGACATATACCGCGGGGTTGGGGAAATCATCTCACTCCATCAGCCGCAAACGGCGGCTATCGAGGATCTCTTCGGGGGAGTCAACCTGAAAACAGCTCTGGCCCTCGGCCAGGCCCGCGGCGTCATCGTGCTGGCCTGCGCTGAACATGGCATCGCACCCGCCGACTATACCCCCCTGAGAATCAAGCAGGCGGTGGCCGGCTACGGCCGCGCCGGAAAGGTCCAGGTGCAGCAGATGGTGAGGGCGCTCCTGGCCCTGGACAAGGTGCCCCGTCCCGACCATGCCGCCGACGCCCTGGCGGTGGCCATCTGCCACGCCCACTCGCTTGGGCCGGGACTCATGGAGCCGCGCGCGTCCACCCGCGGATCCGGCCGAGGCGCCGGGCCGCTCGAACCAGGCATCCCTGCCGGCGGGCCCGCCCCATCAGGGCCCGCGGTAAAGTCGGGAAAGGGGGCTGATCATGATCGCTTCGCTTAAGGGCGTGATCCAGGTTCGCGACGCCGAGGGCATAGTCCTCGATGTGAACGGTGTGGGTCACCGCCTGACCATGTCAACCCGGAGCCTGTCGCTGCTGGGCGCCGCCTCGGGCGCTGTTTTCCTTTACACTCATTTGCACGTGCGGGAGGATGTGCTGTCGCTTTACGGGTTTGTCGAGCAGGAGGAGAAAGAATTCTTCGAGATACTCAAGGGCGTCTCCGGGGTCGGTCCCAAAGTAGCTGTCGCCATCCTCTCGGCTTATTCACCCGCCGATCTTCGGCGGGGGGTTCTAAACAGGGACATCGCCCTATTTGAGAGCATCTCCGGCATCGGCAAGAAGACAGCGGAACGGCTGGTCCTGGAGCTCAAGGACAAAGTAGGCGAAGTCAGGGCAGAGACCGCCGGAGCGGTCGCCGCCGGAAACGGAAACTATTATCTGGCCCGGGAGGCGCTTATCACCCTTGGTTACAATTTTGCCGAGGCCGAGGCGGCCCTGACCGGCGCCGATCCGGATATGGCGGTAGAGGAACTTGTGAAGGG
>JACUUL010000013.1 GCA_014859345.1 Thermoleophilia bacterium | reverse complement strand
CCGCGTAGCCATCGGGAAATTGCGAGGTCGCGGCGGGTTATCTCTTAAAGTCCTGTCAGAAATACCGTGCTGGCTTTCAGAAAATTACACATTCAAATTCGTTGTTACCGAAGATCACGACGACGCTTTGCTGTTCGAACAGTTACTTGTAAACCTTTGGCGAGATAAAAAGAATTCAGGATTATTAAATGAGCACAGAATCATTGGGAACAAACACAAGGATTAAGAGTCTTCCCCGGGTTTCTTTTTTTCACGAGAAATGAGATTGTCGGCAAGGATTAAAAGGCAGAAGTCTTCTCTGTGAGCTGCCTTAGCGAATTCAGCAGGTAAATCTCATCTTTATACCTGTTCGAATAGCGTAGCACCTGGTCTACCATCGTTTTTTCAGCATCCACCCTATGCGAAAGGTAAACGACCTTCGGTCCTATACCCTCCCTTCCCGATAAAACATGCATCCACAAGGTTAAATAGTCGACTTGGTGGAAACAACATCTTGTCTTTAAATCTCTTAAGACGATGTATTTCTAAAGGATCGGATATTCGGCTCGGATTGGGAGGAACGAAAAGTTCAGGAGTACATGAAACGGCATCCCGCTGAAGAGCCTGGCGAGCAACCGGAAATGCAACCGGAACCAAAAATACAGGAAGTGATAAAGGAGGATACCAAGGCGTCACCAGACGAGAAACCACTTATATAATAATATTACTATTGTCAATATGTTCTCATATAACTTATTCCTTACTCATTTTAGCGGCTCTCGGCGCTGATCTGCCATGTTTTCCCCGGATGCCTGGATAACTTTCCTGGTGAAGCCCGCAAGCCCTTGCCGGCCCCAACCGGACGCCTCCTTGTAAGCACGGCGTTCGCATTCTTACAAAAAAAGAAACGAGCCTGGGGGAACACCCGGAGCCAAGCCGCTCTGGCAGCTTTTTTCCTGTTTAACTCTCCAAAAAACCGGTAAATCCTAATTAAGAAACAAATTGCATTGCCGGAAGGAGGTGTAGGAAATGCAGGAGAAAGAGACACATGCGGGGCCGCGTCCAGAGTGGCATGAAAGTGCGGATGTATATGAGAGCCGGCGCATGATGCCTACCGGTTTTGGCTTTATGAGGCGGATCAGTTGGGGAGCAATCCTCGTCGGCGTATTTGTAGCCCTGGCGGTGCAGCTGGTGCTGGTAGCCCTGGGCACGTTCGTCGGTTACGGGGCCGCGTCCATCACGAATCTGACCGAACTTAACGATGTCAATATCGGTATCGGCATCTGGACAGCTGCCAGTGTGCTGATAGCCACATTCATAGGAGCGTGGGTAGCTGCCAGAATCGGAGGCTCCATGACTCGTGGAGACGGCATATGGCATGGCATATCGGTGTGGTCGCTCCTTATTGTGGGCGGAGTTGTCCTGGCAACAATCGGAGTCACGGGCATCCTTGGCTTCGGGCTGGTGGCAACCAACCTGGTGGAGACCTTCACTGTCGATGCCACCCCCGTGGAGCTGGAAACGGCCACTGATGTCGCCACAGCGACCAGTGGACTGTTCCTGCTGGCGGCTCTGCTGAGCCTGGCGGCGGCAGTCTTCGGTGGCTGGCTGGGTTCCAGGCTGGCTGTCCGGCGGGCGGGAAGCATGGCCGTTGAGGAAGAGCGGGCCGAGCGCAGGGCCGCTTGATTGACGGACCGCTCCACATAACACATCTGCTTGGCTGTAAAAGGACCGCAAGGCGGTCCTTTTACGTATAACTGCGGCAGAGTAGAGCCTTTTTATGGACTCTTTCTTCTTTGCCCGGGACTTTTCTGCAGCGGAGCAGCGATGACGACGATTTCTTGCGCATCCGGCTGTGGTTCTGCTATCTTTGTTCTGTTGGAACGGACGGCTTGGCCGTCTTTTATAATGCTTGAAAGCAGGGAATCAGAATGGCGTCTGACAAACGACCGATGGTAACTCTTGCCTGCACCGAGTGCAAGCATAGAAATTACAATACCACCAAGAACAAGATAAACGACAGGGACCGGCTGGAGCTCAGGAAATATTGCCCTTATTGCCGGAAGCATACTGCGCACAAGGAGACGCGCTAGGCCGTCAAGTCCCGTCCGGGACGCCGCGGCTTTTTTTGCGAAAGGCTCGGCGGCAGGGTTATAATTCAACCCTGAAGCAGGCCTTTCGGGGCCTTTAAAGGGCAGTAGCTCCAACTGGTAGAGCGCCGGTCTCCAAAACCGGATGTTGGGGGTTCGAGTCCCTCCTGCCCTGCCATAAATCTATACCGTAACAGGCAGACAAAGGAACGGTTTTGGCTAAACCAGCCAGGGCAAAAAAGAAACAGGCGGCTGTGCCCGCTAAGAAGGGCGGCAAGAAGGCCGCCCCGAAGACAGCCGCCAAAGGCAAAGACGTCAAGACAAAGCCGGAGGCCAAGGGCCTGAAGGCCCGCGCTACCACCGCCAGAGCGGCAAGGACCGCCAAGCCGTCGAAAGCAGGCGCCAAAAAAAAGCGGAGCGCCGTCCGTTTCCTGCGCGAGGTCCGTCTGGAGCTGACCAAGGTTACATGGCCCAACCGGGAAGAACTAACCCAGTCGACCGTGGTGGTTCTGATCGCCGTTGCCATCGCCGGCGTCTACATTTTCATTTTTGACGAGATTTTCTCCAGATTCATAACATTTATCGCAGGTCTTTTTGGTTGAGGAAGGGAGCAAAAAGCGGCTATGCCGTTTAACTGGTACGTCATAAATACTTACTCCGGCCACGAGAACAAGGTTCGGCTGAACCTGCTGCAGCGGATCAAAACCATGAACCAGGAGCAGTACGTCAAGGAGGTCGTGGTTCCCACCGAGCAGGTGGTCGAGACGAAGAACGGCCAGAAGGTGCAGACCGAGAAAAGGGTCTTCCCCGGTTATGTGCTCGTGAACATGAATATGAACGACGATTCATGGGGGCTGGTGAAGAATACCCCCGGCGTCACCGGTTTCGTAGGCTCGGGAAACAAGCCCATCCCCTTGAATCCGCAGGAAGTGGACCGCATTCTTCACACGACCACGGTGGAGAAGCCCAAAGCCGTGGCCATGTTCAGCGTGGGAGAGACCGTGCGGGTGATGAGCGGCCCGCTGTCCGACTTTAACGGCGAGATAGCCGAAATCAGCGAGGACCAGAGCAAGCTCAAGGTGCTGGTCAATATCTTCGGCCGGGAAACTCCGGTGGAGCTCAGTTTCGACCAGGTGAAGAAAGTATAGGAATCTTGACCCGGGCGCGGCTTGCGGCCCGGGCTGTTTTTGCTGTATCCTTCACTCTTGCGCCAAAGGCGGGCTTCCATTTTTTTTCGCGGGTCCGGGATGGCTCCGGGCTGCGGATACGGAAACGGGACATAACCCGGAACGGTAACTTTATGGCCAAGAAAGTAATGACACTGATCAAGCTCCAGATTCCCGCGGGCCAGGCGAATCCGGCCCCGCCGGTTGGCCCTGCGCTGGGCCAGCACGGAGTCAATATCATGGACTTCTGCAAGGTCTTCAACGAGAAGACGAATCAGGAAGGCGACACGATAATCCCCGTGGAGATAACGGTATTTGAAGACCGCTCCTTCACTTTTATCACCAAGACCCCGCCGGCGGCGATCCTGTTGAAAAAAGCCGCGGGCATCGAAAAAGGCTCCGGCGAACCCCACCGCGAAAAGGTGGCTACGGTTCCGGCGGCCAAGGTGCGCGAGATAGCCGAGCTCAAGATGAAGGATCTGAACGCCAATGACGTCGAGGCGGCCATGAAGATCATCGCCGGCACGGCGCGGAGCATGGGAATCGAGGTGCGGTAGGTGGGCGTCAGGATGAGCAGAAGGCTGCGCGAGTCGCGTCAGAAAATAGAACGGGAAAAACTTTATTCTCCGCTGGAGGCAGTGCGCCTGGTCAAAAGCCTGCCGGCCGCCAAGTTCGACGAGACGGTCGAAGTGCATTTCCGGCTGGGGGTTGACCCCCGCAAAGCCGACCAGATGATCCGCAGCACCACCATGCTTCCCCATGGCACGGGCAAAGAGATGCGGGTAGCGGTCTTTGCTGAAGGAGAGAAGGAAAAGGAGGCCAGGGATGCCGGCGCCGATTTCGTGGGCAGTGAGGATCTGGCCAAAAAAATTGACGGTGGCTGGTTTGATTTCGACGTGGCGATCGCCACTCCGGATATGATGAAGGTCGTGGGCCGTCTGGGCCGGGCGCTTGGCCCCCGGGGACTGATGCCCAATCCGAAGGCAGGCACTGTCACCTTCGATGTCGGCAAGGCTGTAAAGGATGCCAAAGCCGGCAAGGTGGAATACCGCACCGACCGGACCGGCATCGTGCATATCGCCATCGGCAAGCTGTCGTTTACCGGGGAACAACTGGTGGAGAATTACGGCACTGTGATGGAAGAGCTCATCCGGGCCAAGCCGGCCGCGGCCAAGGGCCGGTACATGAAGTCTGTCGTGATGACCACTACCATGGGCCCCGGCGTGCGCATCAATCCCATGATAACGAGGAATTTTCTGGAAGAAAGCGCCTGAGCTGCTTTCGGATGTCTGTCCTGGGCGCATAAAACCGGGTAGGGGAAAGCCGAACTGAAAATTAAATAGAAATAGCACCAGAGAAAGCCGGTGCCTGTTGTCCGCGCCGATGCGCGAAGCAGGCCCAAGGGGCCCCCCAAGGGCCCGCCCGCCGAGGTGGATTAAGGGATTATCCGACAGCGCTATGCGCGCGATGGCGTTGTCCCTCTGAGTCTGCCGGAGCGGCAGGCTTTTTGTTTTGCGGAACGGTTTATCTGCCAGATACGCGTATTTTGTCACTCCTGGCGAAAACGCCAGGGGGCGATGGATATGATTTTGCGGGAGGTGAGAGATGAACAGGAAGGAGAAAGAAGCAAGGGTTGCCAAACTGGCGGAGCTGGCAAGGGGCAGCGCCGCAATGCTGCTCGCCGATTACCGCGGACTTTCCGTGGTTGAGGCGCAGGAATTGAGGAATGGCATACGGGAAGCTGGCGCCAGCTATGAAGTAGTCAAGAACAGGCTGATGATCCTGGCCGCCGAAGAGGCAGGCTCGGGCCAGATAAAGGAGCTGCTGGAAGGACCCACGGCCATCGCTTTTTGCCCCGAAGACGCTGTCGGCCCTGCCAAGAGCCTGGTCAGGTACGCCAAAGACTTCAAGCCGCTGGAGATCAAGGGCGGCATCCTCGAGGGCAAAATCGTGGACGCGGAAAAGATCAAGTTTCTGGCGTCGCTGCCAGCCAAGGAGGTTTTGCAGGCGCAGCTGCTGGGCGCCATGATGGGGCCGGTCCGAGGCCTCGCCACGGTTTGCGCCGGACCGATCCGGGGATTGGTTACCGTGCTGACGCGGATACAGGAACAAAAGGAGGAGGCGGCCTAGCGCCAGACGCCGGCCATTGCTCACATAAAGGAATGGCCGGTCGCCGGCAGAACGTCGTTGCGGGAGGCATCCCGCCTGGAGCGCACTTAAAGAGACCTACACGCAGGAGGAGAAAGATGGCAGTTGATACCCTGATAGAAGAAATCAAGAAGCTCAGCGTCACCGAGCTGGCCGAGCTGGTAAAGGCGCTGGAGGAAGAGTTTGGCGTTAGCGCCGCCGCTCCGGTGGCCGTGGCCGCCGGTCCCGCGGCCGGCGCGCCCGCCGAGGCCGGCGCCGCCGAGGAGGAGAAGACCGAGTTTGATGTGGTGCTCGCCGCTGTGGGCGACAAGAAGATCCAGGTCATCAAGGTCGTTCGCGCGGCCACCGGTCTCGGCCTTAAAGAGGCCAAGGAGGTCGTCGACGGAGCACCGAAGCCGGTCAAGGAGAAAGTGTCGAAGGAGGAGGCCGAGGACGTCAAGGCCAAACTCGAAGAGGTCGGCGCCACCGTGGAAGTCAAATAGCAAACCGTCATTTGGCAGTGGATGGCCTCGGCAGGCTGTTTAAAGCAGAAACGGCGGGCCGGGAGCCGGGATCATGTCAAGATAGCCGCCCCCGGGGGAAGGCCGGGCCGGACACGCCCGGCCGGAGGAACCCAAGTTGCCGTGTTTGAATCCTCTGGTACCGGGTAACAATAAAAAGTTCGAAACACCTTGCATCTCCGGAGCGGTCGGGTGATGGCGGAAGCCAAATATTTCTTGCTTCCCACGGTCCAGTATGCTATATTTCTTAGTTCGTGCCTAAAGCACGTCGTACTACCATGCAATGAATCCATCCTCGAGGGGTGAGCCTTTTGGAGCAACTTTCTCTTCACGCAGAATGTCCTCGCTACCGGAGAACCTTCTCCAAGCTGGAAAAGATATTGGAGGTGCCCAACCTAATCGATATCCAGAAAAGTTCATACCAATGGTTTCTGACCGAAGGCGTCAGGGAGACCATTGCCGATATTTCCCCGATTGAAGATTACACCGGCACGCTCGCCGTTGAGTTCGGGGATCATTATTTTGAGGAGCCGGCACAGTCGATCAATGAGTGCAGGGACAAGGACGGCAACTATGCCGCGCCCCTGTTCATGACTATCCGTTTCATCAATAAGGAGACAGGGGAGATCCGTGAACAAACCGTGTTCATGGGCGATTTCCCCATGATGACCGATTGGGGCACCTTCATCATCAACGGCACGGAAAGGGTTGTCGTGACCCAGTTGGTCCGGTCCCCGGGCGCGTACGTCATGGAACCCAAGGATCCGTCCAAGCAGGTGTTCGTGGCCAACCTGATGCCATCGCGGGGCTCCTGGCTGGAGCTGGAAATCGACAAGAAGGGCGTCATCAACGTCCGTATCGACCGCAAGCGCAAGCTGCCGGTGACGGTGCTGCTGAGGGCGCTGGGCTACGGTCCGGATGAAGAGATCCTGCAGATGTTCGGCGGCTCCATATATATAAAGAATACCCTCGACAAGGACGGCACCACCTCGCCCGAGGAGGCGCTCATCGAACTGTTCAAAAAGCAGCGCCCCGGCGAACCGCCCAGCCTGGAGAGCGCCCGTTCACTGATGAACGCGCTGTTCTTCGACCCTAAACGATACGATCTGACCAAGGTCGGCCGTTACAAACTCAACACCCGGCTGGGCCTTGATGTGCCGCTTTCCACGCGCGTGCTCACCCATGATGACATCATTGAACTCATCCGCGAACTCGTCAAGCTGCCCGATAAGCTGGGCGTGCCCGAGGATTCCGCGGACTACGCAGCCGAGGCGGCCAGCCTCCCCCGGGAGGAGATCATCCACGACCTCGACGAGTACGAGCATTTCGGCAACCGCCGCCTGCGCACCGTGGGCGAGCTGGTGCAGGAGGCTTTCCGCATCGGTCTTTACCGCATGGAGCGTGTGGTCAAGGAGCGGATGACCACCGAGGACGTGGACGCCATCACACCTCAGCATATCATCAATATCCGGCCTGTGGTTGCGGCTCTTAAAGAATTTTTCGGCTCTTCGCAGCTTAGCCAATTCATGGACCAGACAAACACCCTGGCGGGCCTGACCCACCGCCGCCGCCTGAGCGCCCTGGGCGCGGGCGGGCTTACCCGTGAGCGGGCCCCCATCGAGGTGCGCGACGTGCACCCGACCCACTACGGCCGCATGTGCCCGATCGAGACCCCCGAAGGTCCGAACATCGGTCTCATCGGCTCGCTTTCGTCGTTTGCCACTGTCAACGAGTTCGGCTTCATCCAGACCCCCTACCGCAAGGTGGAGAAGGGCAAGGTAACCGACGAGATCGTCTACCTGGACGCCAGCGAGGAGGACAAGTACGTCATCGCCCAGGCCAACGCCGAGTTCAATCCCAAGACGGGCAAGTTCCTGGCCGACACCGTCCTGGCGCGCTCCCTCGATGGCGACGCCGTCACGGTCAAACCCAAAGACGTCGATTACATGGATGTCGCCCCGCAGCAGATCGTCTCTGTGGCCACGGCGCTCATCCCCTTCCTGGAGCATAACGACGCCAACCGGGCCCTGATGGGATCAAACATGCAGCGCCAGGCCGTGCCGCTGCTGGTCTCCGAAGCGCCGCTGATCGGCACCGGCATGGAGTTGCGTGCCGCTGTGGATACGGGTGACGTCGTCATGGCCCGCAATCCCGGCCGGGTCAGGGAGGTTGACGCCGGGTTCATCGTCGTCGAGACCAGCAAGGGCGACGACACTTATGAGCTATCGAAGTACCTGCGCTCCAACCAGGGCACTCTCATCCACCAGAAGCCGCTGGTCAGGGAAGACGAGCGGGTCAAGAAGGGTGCGGTGCTGGCCGACGGCGCGTCCACCGACCAGGGCGAGATGGCCCTGGGCAAGAACCTGCTGGTCGCCTTCATGAGCTGGGAAGGCTACAACTTCGAGGACTCCATCATCCTGAGCGAACGCCTGGTCAAGGATGACACACTCTCATCGATTCATATCGAGGAATACGAAGTAGAGGCCCGGACCACCAAACTGGGTGACGAAGAGATCACCAGAGACATCCCCAACCGCAGCGAGGAATCGCTGGCGGATCTGGACGAGGACGGCATCATTCGGGTGGGCGCCGAGGTAATCTCCGGCGACCTGCTGGTGGGAAAGGTAACGCCCAAGGGTGAAACCGAGCTGACAGCCGAGGAGAAACTTATCCGCGCCATATTCAAGGAGAAAGCGCGCGAGGTGCGGGACACCTCGCTGAAAGTTCCCCATGGCGAAGGCGGCCGTGTCATCGACGTGAAGATATTCTCCCGGGACAAGGGCGACGACCTGTCCCCTGGCGTCAACAAGCTGGTCCGGGTCTACGTGGCCAAAAAACGCAAGATAGCGGAAGGCGACAAGCTGGCCGGCCGCCATGGCAACAAGGGCGTCATCTCCAAGATCGTGCCCGAGGAGGACATGCCGTTCCTCGAGGACGGCACCCCGGTGGACATCATCCTCAACCCGCTTGGTGTCCCTTCGCGGATGAACATAGGGCAGATTCTGGAGACGCACCTGGGCTGGGCCTCGGCCCGCGGCTGGGATGACGGCAACGGTTTCACTTCGCCGGTTCATGTCGCCACGCCGGTGTTCGACGGCGCCGCGGTCGGCGAGGTGGAAGAGGCGCTCATAAAATGCTATGAGCATGATCCGGAAAAAAAGATCAGCTACACCTTGAACAGCGAGGAGCCCAACCCCGCTTCCGGCAAGGTCAAGCTCTATAATGGCCTCACCGGCGAGCCTTACGGGGACAAGATCACCGTAGGATATATGTATACATTGAAGCTTCTGCACCTTGTGGATGACAAGATTCACGCCCGCTCCACCGGCCCCTATTCACTGGTGACGCAGCAGCCTCTGGGCGGCAAGGCCCAGTTCGGCGGCCAGCGTTTTGGCGAGATGGAAGTCTGGGCTTTGGAGGCCTATGGAGCTGCCCATACCTTGCAGGAGATGCTCACCATCAAGTCTGATGACACAATCGGCCGCGTGAAGGCCTACGAGGCGATTGTCAAGGGCGAGAACATCCCCGAACCGAACATCCCGGAGTCGTTCAAGGTGCTGCTGAAAGAGATGCAGAGCCTGAGCCTCGATGTGGGTATCGTCTCCGAAGAGGGCGAGAGCGTGGAGCTGGTTGAAGAGGATGACGAGCTCAGGCGCGCCGCCGAGGAACTCGGCATCGATCTCTCGCAAGGCGGTCTCAAAAAGGAAGCAGGAGAGGAAGAGGGAGAAGAGAAAGAGCTTCTGCCGGAGTTCATGCCTGCCCCGCAGTCGGGAGAGGAAGAGGAGCTGGAAGTGGAAACGGAAGCAGAAGAGCAGATCGAGGTAGAGTAATCTGCCGGATACCTGTTATCAACCTCCAGAATTGTCAAGCGTAGGGATTACGGGAGGAAAACTTGTTAGACATCAATAACTTTGATGCCATCAGGATCGGCCTGGCTTCCTCGGAGAAGACCCGGGCCTGGTCGTCGGGCGAGGTAACCAAGCCCGAGACGATCAACTACCGGACTTTAAAACCGGAAAAAGATGGGCTCTTCTGCGAGCGCATCTTCGGTCCCACCAAGGACTGGGAGTGCTATTGCGGCAAGTACAAGCGCGTCCGCTACAAGGGCATCATCTGCGAGCGCTGCGGCGTAGAGGTGACCAGGTCGAAGGTGCGCCGCGAGCGCATGGGCCACATCGACCTGGCGGCTCCGGTATCCCACATCTGGTTTTTCAAGGGCGTGCCCTCCCGCATGGGCTACCTGCTGGACATCGCCCCCAAGGAGCTGGAGAAGGTGCTCTACTTCGCGGCCTCGATCGTCACTTTTGTGGATTACGAGAAACGGGCGGCCGACGCCGAATTGCTGAGGGCGAAGGTGGATGCCGCCATCGAGCAGCTGCACACCGACAAGCAGGAGCGCATAGCCGAGCTTGAGGAGGCGCGCGAGCGGCGCCTGCGGGTGCTTGACGGCGAGGCTACTCCGGAAGAGATCGAAGACGAGGCTTTGGCGGTCTACGGCAGCACCGAGAAGAAGGATCGCAAGCTCACCAAGGCTGAAACCGAAAAGAAACGAACGCAGATGACGCGCGAGATCGACGACGATATCGCCGATAACGAGCAGTACACTGAAGAGCAGTCCGTGCGGCTGATGGAGATCTGGGAGAAATTCCAGGAAATCGAGCCCAAGCAGATCATCGGGGACGAGCAGCTTTTCCGGGATTTAAAGGACAAGTTCGGCAGCCCCTTCGGCTTCGGCAACTACTTTCGGGGCGGAATGGGGGCGGAAGCCATCCGCGAGCTGCTGGAGCAGGTGGACCTGGAGGAAGAGGTCGCCCAGCTCAACGAGATCGTTGAAACCGGCAAGGGCCAGAAACACCAGCGGGCGCTCAAGCGCCTGAAAGTAGTGGACGCCTTCCGGCGCTCCGAGAACCATCCGGCCTGGATGATCCTGGAATCGGTGCCGGTGATTCCCCCGGAGCTCAGGCCCATGGTGCAGCTGGATGGCGGCCGTTTCGCCACCAGCGACCTGAACGACCTTTACCGGCGGGTGATCAACCGCAACAACCGCCTCAAGAGGTTGCTGGACCTGGGCGCGCCCGAGATAATCGTCAACAACGAGAAGCGCATGCTGCAGGAGGCGGTGGACGCGCTCTTTGACAACGGCCGTCGCGGCAGGGCCGTGACCGGCCCTGGCAACCGCCCCTTGAAATCGCTGTCCGACATGCTCAAAGGAAAGCAGGGCCGTTTCCGCCAGAACCTGCTGGGCAAACGTGTCGATTACTCGGGCCGTTCCGTTATCGTGGCCGGCCCTCAGCTCAAGCTGCATCAGTGCGGCGTGCCCAAGCTGATGGCGCTGGAGCTCTTCAAGCCGTTTATCATGAGCCGGCTGGTGGAACGCGAGCGGGTGCAGAACATCAAGGCCGCCAAGAAGATGGTGGAGAGCATGGTGCCCGAAGTCTGGGATATGCTCGAGGAAGTCATCTCGGAGCATCCGGTGATGCTCAACCGGGCGCCCACTCTGCACCGGCTGGGCATCCAGGCTTTCGAACCGATCCTCGTTGAGGGCAAAGCCATCCAGATTCATCCGCTGGTGTGCGCCGCCTTCAATGCCGACTTCGACGGCGACCAGATGGCAGTGCACGTGCCGCTATCGGTAGAAGCGCAGGCGGAGGCCCGCATCCTGATGCTCTCCTCAAACAACATCCTGTCACCGGCTCACGGCCGGCCGCTGGCGATTCCGTCCCAGGACATGGTGCTGGGCGCATACTGGCTCACCTACTGCGAACTGAAGGAACTGGAATCCATCGACATCAAGAAAATGAAGCAGGTTCCACCGGTCTACGGTTCGGCGGACGAGGTGGTGCGGGCTGAGGACGAGGGAGTCATCGGCCTGCAGCAGCTGATCAGGTACAGGCGCAACGGCGAGAGCATCCTCACTACCGCCGGCCGGGTTATCTTCAACGATGAGATCGACAAGGCCCTGGCAGGCCACCTGGGCGAAGAATACCAGCCGGGCGAGCGCCCGTTTGTGAACGTCACCCTGGACAAGTCCCAGATGAAAAAAGTGGTCACCGACCTAATCGACAGCTATGGCGCGGTCGCTGTTTCCCGGGTTCTGGACGTAATCAAGGATATGGGCTTCAAGCAGGCGACCCTGTCAGGCGTTACTATCGGCAAGAACGACATCGTGGTGCCCTCCGACAAGGACGAGATTCTGGACCGATACGAGGACGAGGTGAAAAAGATCCACCAGCAGTACGAGCGCGGCTTCATCACGGAGGGCGAACGCAAGGAGATGATCATCCGGCTCTGGGGCGAGGCCACCGACGAGGTCGCCGAGGCCATGGACAGGAACCTCTACGAGCTTAATCCGATGTTCATGATGGCTAACTCCGGTGCCCGCGGCAATCCGGATCAGATGCACCAGCTGGCAGGCATGAGGGGACTGATGCTCAATCCCAAAGGAGAGACCATCGAGCGCCCCATCAAGTCGAGCCTGATGGAGGGCATGAGTGTCCTGGAATTCTTCATCTCCACGCATGGCGCCCGCAAGGGGCTGGCCGACACCGCCTTGAGAACCGCCGACTCCGGATATCTGACCAGGCGGCTGGTGGACGTGGCGCAGGACGTCATCGTGCGCACGGATGACTGCGGCACCGGGGAATACCTGGAGCTGCCGCTGAGGAAGATCGACAAGAAATCAAAGGGAACAAAACTAAATGAGAGCCTGCTGGGGCGGGTCGTGGCCCTGGATATTCCGGGGAAGCGCAAGCCGCAGGTGGTGGCGGAGAAAGGTACGGTAATCAACCAGGCGGTGCTGCAGCGCATGGACGAGGTGCACGGAGCCAAGGAAGGTTACATAGTGCCGGTGCGGTCGGTCCTCAAGTGCGAGGCCGAGACCGGCGTCTGCAGCCACTGCTACGGCGTCAACCTGGCTTCAGGCGAACTGGCGGAGCTGGGAGACGCGGTGGGGATCATCGCCGCCCAGTCCATCGGCGAGCCGGGCACCCAGCTGACCATGCGCACCTTCCACCGGGGCGGCATAGCCGGCGAGGACATTACCCACGGCCTGCCTCGGGTAGTCGAGCTGTTCGAAGCCCGCAAGCCCAAGGGGCAGGCCAAGATCGCCGAGATTTCCGGCAAGGCGGAGGTCATCAAGACCGACAAGAGCGTAAAGCTGGTCATCCGGGCGAAGGACGAGGAGAATAGCTACACCTTCCCCCGCCATACCAGGCTGTTCGTTGAGGACGGCGACAAGGTCAAGCAGGGCGACCAGCTCTCAGAGGGTTCCCTCTATCCGGGCGACCTCGTGGAGCACCGCGGCAACACGGCCACGGAGCTGTATCTGGTGAACGAGGTGCAGGACGTCTACCGTCGCCAGGGAGTGGACATCAACGACAAGCATATAGAGATCGTCTGCCGCCAGATGATGAAGAGGGTGAAGATAAACCAGCGAGGCGACACAGATTTTCTGCCGGGCCAGCTGACCGACAAGATTCAGCTCAAGCGCGAGAACGAACAGGCCGTGACTGCCGGCGGCCAGCCCGCGGAGTACGAGCAGACCATCCTGGGCATCACCAAGGCTTCCCTGGCGACCGAGAGCTTCCTGTCGGCAGCCTCCTTCCAGGAAACCACCAAGGTGCTCACTGACGCGGCAATCGAGGGCAAGATCGACCGCCTGCAAGGCCTCAAGGAAAACGTCATCATCGGCAAGCTTATTCCGGCGTCAACAGGGCTCAGGCACTACAGAACGCTTGAGGTTATCTCTGCCATCGAACCGGTAGAGGTGGAAGAGGTAATTTCGGTGGGCGCCCCGGCTGAGGGGGAGGAAACAGAAGCGGGGTAATCGGCCCTCCAACCCAGAACCAAGCAAGCGCCCCGGGGGGACCCCGGGGCGCTTGACTCTCCATTTGCCTTTTTCTATAATGTCAGTTTGCGCCCCATAGGGCGTTTCGTCTGTAAAAACCGGGTATCAAAAACAGCTGCAGGCATCCTCTGGGCTTGCAGGAGCCAGAGGCAAAGGGCCTGCTGCTTGTTTGTGCGTAGAGAACCGGCATTCAGGCGCCGCCGGTTTTGGACTGAGAACCCGGAAAAAAAGCGAGGAAATAAGCAGCGATGCCAACTGTAAGCCAGTTGATAAGAAAAGGACGGGTCACCAAGAAAGAAAAGGCCTCGACGCCGGCTCTTAAAGGCAGCCCGCAACGGCGCGGTGTCTGTACCCGTGTCTACACCACTACGCCCAAGAAGCCGAACTCGGCTCTGCGCAAGGTCTGTCGTGTCAGGCTTACTTCCGGCATCGAGGTGACAGCGTATATCCCGGGCATCGGCCATAACCTCCAGGAACACTCCGTGGTCCTTGTCAAGGGTGGCCGCGTCAAGGATCTGCCGGGCGTGCGCTACAAGGTGGTCAGGGCGGCTCTTGACACAGCTGGAGTTACCGATCGCCGCAAAGCCCGGTCCAAATACGGAGCCAGGACGCCATAAGGCGCCGGCGAGGGTCAATATGCCGCGAAGAGCCGCAGCCCAAAAAAGAGAAATTACGCCGGATCCGGTGTATAACAGCCAGCTGGTGGCCCAGTTTGTCACCAAGGTCATGCTGGGCGGCAAAAAATCCACCGCTGAGAAGATCACCTACAGGGCACTGGAGATCATTGGCGAGAAAAAGGGCGAAGACCCCGTGTCGGTGCTGAAGCAGGCCGTGGACACGGTAACACCCCAGCTCGAGGTCAGGTCCCGCCGGGTAGGCGGCGCCACCTATCAGGTGCCTGTTGAGGTGCCGTCCCGCCGGGCCCGCACCCTGGCGGTGCGGTGGCTGGTGGGCTACGCCCGCGACCGGCGTGAAAAGACAATGGCCGAGCGGCTGGCGAACGAGTGCCTCGACGCCCTGGCCAACCAGGGAGGCGCCTGGAAGAAGAAGGACGATCTTTACCGGATGGCGCAGGCGAACAAGGCTTTCGCTCACTACCGCTGGTAAGCAGGAATCGCGGCAACGGACAGGGAGTAAGACCTTGAATGTGCGTGATAGAAGCCGTTAGCTGTAACGGCAAATAAAAAAGAAAGTTTGTGTGAAATATATGACGCAGGTATCGGCAACAACCAGGGACAAAAAGAAACCAGTCATGACTCGAAAATTCTCTTTGGAGAAAACCAGGAATATCGGCATCATGGCCCATATCGACGCCGGCAAGACCACCACGACCGAGCGTATTCTGTATTACACGGGAATCACTCACAAGATCGGCGAGGTCCACGACGGCGCCGCTGTGATGGACTGGATGGCGCAGGAGCAGGAGCGGGGCATAACCATCACTTCTGCGGCTACCACCTGCCAATGGAAAGATTTCCGCATTAGCCTTATAGACACTCCCGGGCACGTGGACTTTACCGTCGAGGTCGAACGCTCTCTGCGTGTGCTTGACGGCGCCATAGCGCTGTTTTGCGCTGTTGGCGGGGTTGAGCCCCAATCGGAGACCGTCTGGCGGCAAGCCGATAAATATGGAGTGCCCCGCATCGCGTACGTGAACAAGATGGACCGCATGGGCTCCGATTTCTTCCAGGTGCTGGACATGATGGTAAGCAGGCTGGGAGCAAATCCGGTGGCAATCCAGCTGCCTATCGGCCGCGAGGACGCGTTCCAGGGAGTAATCGATTTGATTCAGATGAAAGCCCTGGTATGGCCCGGTGAGAGCGAGAAGGGCGAGACCTGGGAAATCCGGGAAATTCCCGAGGATATGAAGGATTTCGCCGAGGAATGGCGCAGCCACATGATCGAGAAGCTGGCCGACCAGAGCGATGAGCTCATGGAGCTCTATGTGGAGGGCAAAGACATCGGTGCGGACCTGATAAAGAGGGTTCTGCGCCAGGCCACCGTCGACATCGCCATTACGCCAGTGCTTTGCGGCACCGCGTTTAAAAACAAGGGCGTGCAGCCGCTTCTGGACGCCATCATCGATTACCTGCCTTCCCCCACGGAAGTGCCGGCGATCAGGGGTGTCAATCCCGATACCGGCGCCGAGGAGGTCAGGAAGGCGGATGACAGCGAGCCTTTCGCGGCGCTGGCCTTCAAGGTTATGAGCGATCCCTTCGTCGGCAAGCTGACCTATTTCCGGGTCTACTCCGGAGAACTGAAGGCCGGGAGCCATGTCTATAACACCTCCAAGGATCGCAAGGAGCGGATCGGCCGAATCCTGCAGATGCACGCCAATCACCGCGAAGAGCGGGACGTCATATATGCGGGAGAGCTGGCCGCCGCGGTAGGGCTCAAAGTCACTACAACCGGAGACACGCTTTGCGTGGCCGACAAGCCTATCATTCTGGAGTCAATGGATTTCCCGCAGCCGGTAATTGCGGTGGCGATCGAACCCAAGACCAAGGCAGACCAGGAGAAGCTCGGCTCCTCCCTGCACAAGCTGGCTGAGGAAGATCCGACCTTCCAGGTGCGCACAGACGAGGAGACGGGCCAGACGGTCATCTCCGGCATGGGCGAACTGCATCTGGAGATCATCGTGGACCGCCTTTTGAGGGAATTCAAGGTCGATGCCAACGTAGGAAAGCCCCAGGTAGCCTACCGGGAAACAATCAGGAAGCCCGTTAATAAGGTGGAAGGCAGGTTCGTGCGCCAGACGGGCGGCCGCGGCCAGTTCGGACATGTTGTCATCAACGTCGAGCCCAGCGCCCCCGGCGAAGGCTATGAGTTCGAGGAAGAGATCACCGGCGGGGTCATCCCCAAGGATTACATACCCGCGGTCAACCAGGGCATCAGGGAAGCCATGGAAAACGGGGTTCTGGCCGGTTATCCGATGGTGGGCATGAAGGTGTTCCTTATCGATGGATCCTATCATGAGGTCGACTCCTCCGAGATGGCCTTTCGAATCGCCGGCTCCATGGCGCTCAAGAACGCGGTTGCCAGGGCCAAGCCGGCTCTGCTGGAGCCGGTGATGGAGGTGGAGGTCGTCGTGCCTGAGGAATACATGGGCGACGTCATCGGGGACCTCAATTCCCGCAGAGGCAAGATCGAGGGCATGGAGCCGCGCGGTCCGGCGCAGATCATCCGCGCCCGCGTGCCGCTGGCGGAGATGTTTGGATATGCTACCGACCTGCGTTCCATAAGCCAGGGACGAGCGCAATACACCATGCAGTTCGACCGGTATGAAGAGGTTCCGGCCTCCATCGCCGGCGGCATAGTGGAGCAGGTAAACGGCAGGTAAGAACTTGGGCGGATTTACCCGTTACAAGCGCTTGCCTTGCCGGATCGGTTTGATATATAGTAATTCGCTCTTTGGTTAGAAACGGGGAAGCACCGGGGTTGATTAATCAGAAATTTTGCTCGGATTAAGGAGGGAGCAAAGAAATGGCTAAGGAAAAATTTGAAAGAACAAAACCGCACCTGAACGTCGGCACCATCGGTCACATCGACCATGGCAAGACGACCCTTACCGCGGCGATCACGGCCTGCCTGGCCGGCTCGGGCGAGAATGTAGAGGTGCGCAGCTTCGACTCGATCGACAATGCTCCGGAAGAGCGTGAGCGCGGCATAACCATCGCCACCGCCCACGTGGAGTATGAAACTGAGAAGTGTCATTACGCGCATGTTGACTGCCCCGGCCACGCCGACTACATCAAGAACATGATTACCGGCGCGGCCCAGATGGACGGCGCCATCCTGGTTGTGAGCGCGGCCGATGGCCCCATGCCACAGACCCGCGAGCACATCCTGCTGGCCCGCCAGGTTGGTGTGCCCTATATCATCGTCTACCTCAACAAGGTGGACATGGTGGACGACCCCGAGCTCCTGGAACTGGTGGAGATCGAGGTGCGCGAGCTGCTCTCCGAGTATGAGTTCCCCGGGGATGACATTCCCATAGTGGCCGGTTCGGCGTTGAAGGCGCTGGAGTGCGCCTGCGGCACGTCCGAGTGCGAGGCCTGCAAATCGATCCTTGAGCTGATGCACGCCGTGGACGAGTACCTGCCGGAGCCGGAGCGCGATATTGACAAGCCGTTTCTGATGCCGGTCGAGGACGTGTTCACCATCACCGGCCGCGGCACCGTGGCCACTGGCCGCGTCGAGCGCGGAATCGTCAAGGTGGGCGAGGAAGTCGAGATCGTCGGCATGCAGGACAAGATCGACAAGACCGTCTGCACTGGCGTGGAGATGTTCCGCAAACTGCTCGACGAAGGACGCGCCGGCGACAACATCGGCGTGCTGCTTCGCGGCACCAAGCGCGAGGACATCCAGCGCGGCATGGTTCTGGCCAAACCTGGTTCCATCACGCCGCACACCAAGTTCAAGGCGCAGGTGTATGTGCTGTCCAAGGAGGAGGGCGGCCGTCATACGCCTTTCTTCCCCGGCTACCGGCCGCAGTTTTATTTCCGGACCACCGACGTGACCGGCTCCATTCAGCTGGAAGAGGGCGTCGAGATGGTAATGCCGGGAGACCATACTGTCATGGAGGTCGAGCTGATCACGCCGATCGCCATGGAGGAAGGCCTCCGCTTCGCCATCCGTGAGGGTGGCCATACCGTGGGAGCCGGCTCGGTAACCGAGATCATATCGTAATGACGAAAACAGCCCGTCGCAGCAAGCGGCGGGCTTTTTAATGGAAAGCAAATGGCGCAACAGAAAATACGCATAAGACTGAAGGCTTACGATCATGAACTTATAGACCGTAGCGCGCGGCTCATCGTGGAGCAGGCCCAGCGCACCGGAGCCACCGTCGTCGGTCCTGTGCCCCTGCCCACGGAGAAGAACGTGTATTGCGTTATCAAGAGCCCTTTCAAGGACAAGGATTCACGAGAGCATTTTGAGATGCGCACGCACAAGCGGTTGATAGACATCCATCAGCCCACGCCGAAGACCGTTGATTCGCTGATGCGCCTCGACGTGCCGGCCGGCGTGGATATAGAGATCAAACTATAGGGACATGGCGGCGATTCTGGGAAAAAAATTGGGCATGACCCAGATATTCACCGAGGATGGAGACCGGCTGCCGGTCACCGTGATCGAAGCGGGCCCGTGCGTGATCACGCAGGTTAAGACCCGGGACCGTGACGGGTATACCGCATTGCAGATGGGCTTCGGCGAGGTGAAAGAACGGAAAGCAGGCAAGCCGATGGCGGGGCACTTCGGCAAGGCGGGGGTTAAGCCTCTCAGGCACCTGGCGGAAATCCGCGTCGATCTCGAAGAGGTTGCCGGATGGGTGAAGCCTGGCGAGCAACCCGGGAAGAAAAAAGAGAAAAAAGCCAGGGCAAGGGCCAGAAAAGAAGAGGCCAGGGAGGCTGAAGCGGAAGAAGGGGAAGCTTCGCAAGCTGCCGGGGCCGAGGAAGCGGCGGAGGCCGGGCCCGTGCAGGAGGCAGCGGAACCTGTTGAGCCTGAAGCGGTTCCTGGGGCGGAGAGAGAGGGCGTACCGAGAACCGGCGATGTGATCACCGTCGAGGCTTTTAAAGAGGGCCAGCTGGTGAAAGCCTCGGGCATCTCCAAGGGCAAGGGATTTGCAGGAGTTATCAAACGGCATGGCTTTGCCGGCGGCCCTGGTTCTCATGGTGCCCACTTCCATCGGGCGCCGGGCTCGGTGGGGGCCAGTGCATCACCTTCAAGGGTTTTCAAGGGTTTGAAGCTCCCCGGGCAGATGGGAAATCGCAGATCCACCCAGCGCGGCCTGACCGTTGTCAAAACTGATCCGGAGAATAATCTCCTGTTTCTGAAAGGGTCCGTGCCGGGCGGAAAAAACGGCATAATTTTTATCCAGACCGACTAGATTCAAGGGCCGGAAAACATAGCGGATTCAGATGGCAGAAGACAAGACAAAAAAATCCGAAGAAGCTGCGATAGAGGCAGAGAAAAAACAGGCGCGGGCCGCGGAAACTGCTGAGAAAGCAGGCGCTAAAAAGACGCCCGCCGCGCCGGCAGCCGGCGAAAAAAAAGCCAAAAAGCCTGCCCGGACGGCAAGGGAAGCATCCGGCAAAGCGCCTGCCGGAAAAGCCGGGGCGAAAAAAACCGCCAAAGCTGCTCCCAAAAAGGAGGCTCCCAAAAGGGCCGCCAAACCCAGGAAGAAAGCAGTAAGGGAAAAGGCTTACGTAAAAGCGCCGGCAGTCAAGGCCGTGGAAATGGAAAAAGCGAAACTCAACGCGGCGGTGTTCGACGTGGAGCCAAACGTGGGAGTCATCCATGAAGTGGTTCGCGCCGAGATGGCGGCGCTCAGGCGGGGCACCGCTTCCACAAAGACTCGCAGCGAGGTGAGAGGCGGCGGCGCCAAACCATGGCGTCAGAAAGGAACCGGCCGGGCCCGCGCGGGCTCCATCAGAATGCCTCACTGGACCGGCGGCGGCGTTGCTTTTGGCCCCAGGCCGAGGACGTACGATTTTAAAGTCAACCGGAAGGCGCGGAGCAAGGCCATGAAGATGGCTCTGAGCGCCCGGGTAAGGGAAGGCAGACTCAAGGTGGTCGACAACCTCTCTTTTGAGGAACCCAGGACGGCGGCCGCCGTCGCGGTGCTTGACGGGCTCGAAATCAGTTATCCGCTGCTCGTCCTGCTGGATGAAAGCGACACCAACGCTATGCTGGCGTTCAGGAATCTGCCCCGGGTGGGCGTAACCGTCCCGGGCGAGCTGGATGTCAATGATGTCATGGCGGCGCGGACGGTTCTGACAACAGCCGGCGTGATCGAACAGCTCAATCAAAGGCTGGGTGGCGTAAAATGAGACACGCGCACTCCATAATCCTGGGCCCGGTTATCTCGGAGAAGAGCTATCAACTCATCGAGCAGAACAAGTACACTTTCAAGGTTGATCCGAGAGCGCATAAAACTGCCATCGCCCAGGCCGTCGAGGAGATCTTCAATGTGGACGTGGTGGGCGTAAACATCGTCAAGATGAGGGCCAAGCCCAAGCGGCGCGGCATGGTCTGGGGACGGACCAATTCCGGCAAAAAAGCCATCGTCAAACTGCGTGAAGGACAGAAGATAGAGTTTTTCGAAACGATGTAGCCACTGCGGTCTTCCCGCTTAAATGGGAAGAGGAGCGAGAAACCAGGAACTTGATTTTATGGCGAGAGTAAAAACATACAAACCGACTTCCCCGGGCCGCCGGTTCATGACTGGTTCGACTTTCGAGGAGGTCACCCGTTCCAAGCCAGAGAAGAAACTTACCAGGGGAATCTCCAAAAAGGGCGGCCGCAACGTTTACGGACGCATCACCAAGCGCCGCACCGGCGGCGGCCACAAGAGACGCTTCCGCGAGATAGATTTCAAGCGGGTCAAGGATGGGGTTCCCGCGAAAGTTACGGCGGTCGAGTACGATCCTAACCGCTCGTCACGCATCGCCCTTCTCCTGTATGCGGATGGCGACAGACGCTATATACCTGCGCCGTTGGGACTCAAAGTGGGATCCGTGGTTCAATCCGGCCCGGGTTCGGATATCCGGGTGGGCAACAATATGGCGCTCATTAACATTCCGGTCGGAACCACTATCCACTGCGTGGAGTTGAAGCCCGGGCGCGGGGCACAGATGGTGCGCGGCGCCGGCACCTCCGCGCAGTTGATGGCCAAGGAAGGCAAGATGGCCCACGTGAGGCTTCCGTCCGGGGAGGTGCGGCTGGTGGATGTCAACTGCAGGGCCACCATAGGCGAGGTTGGAAACCCCACGCACGAGAACCTGGCCGGCGGCAAAGCGGGGCGCAGCCGCTGGAAGGGCAAGAGGCCCGAAGTGCGGGGTACCGTAATGAACCCGGTCGATCATCCGCATGGCGGCGGCGAGGGCAAGGCCACCGCTGGACGCCACCCGGTGACGCCGTGGGGCGTGCCGACCCTGGGCTACCGCACGCGCAAGAAAGGCAAGGATTCAGACCGTTATATAGTTCGCGGCCGCAAACGCGGCAAGAGCAAAGGTCGGTAGGAGGAACCGGATGGGCAGATCTGTCAAAAAAGGGCCGTTCGTGGACGAGAAGCTGCTTATGCGCATCGAGGCCATGAACGAATCCGGCAAGAAGCAGTTGATCAAGACATGGTCCCGCGCTTCTACTATCTTCCCGGAGATGGTGGGACACACCATCGCTGTTTACGATGGCCGCAAGCACGTGCCTGTATTTATCACCGAGAGCATGGTGGGGCATAAGTTGGGCGAGTTCGCGCCCACCCGCACGTTTCGCGGGCACGGACATCGTACGGAGAGGAGTACGGCACTTAGGTAAAGGCGCCATAAATGCCGTCTGGGGGTAAGCGCGAAGGATCTGTTAGCGAGATTCCACCTGCTTCGAGCCCGGAACTGCAAGGCGCCAGCTGAAAAGAAGCTGTAATCAGAAACAAGAGACTTTTATGGCTAAGGGCGAAATGAAAATCGAAGAGACAGTTGAAGAAGCGGGCTCAGCCACCGCGATTGCCAGGTATGTCCGGGTGTCGCCGCGCAAGATGAGGCTGGTGGCGGACCAGGTGCGCGGCAAGAACCTGGCTGATGCCCGGTCGATTCTGGCGTTCTCTCCAAAAGCTGCCGCTAAAATCGTCGACAAGGCGATTGCTTCCGCCGCCGCCAACGCGGAAAACAATCACGATCTCAGCAGCGACGAGCTCTACATAAGGAACATTCTTGTAAACGAAGGCCCGACTCTGAAGCGGTTCCGGCCGCGGGCCATGGGGCGCGCCACCCGTATCCGCAAACGGACCAGCCACTTGACTGTGGAACTGGCCGAGAGAAAGGAGGGATAAAGTGGGTCAGAAAGTGCATCCAGGCGGCCTGAGGCTGGGAATCATCCATGACTGGAAATCTCACTGGTATACCGAGAAAGAATTTGCCAATTTTTTAATCGAGGATCTGGAGATCCGGGCGCATATACGAAAAAAGCTGCGACACGCGGCGCTCTCGGACATTCACATCAAAAAAGATGCCCAGAAGATCACCGTCGACATACACACCGCCCGTCCCGGCATCGTCATCGGAAAAAGCGGAGCCGAGGTGGATGCGTTGCGCAAGGAATTGCATGACATGACCGGCAAGGCGATACAGGCCAACATCATCGAGGTCAAGCGGCCGGAGCTGGATGCCAATCTGGTGGCCCAGTCCATCGCCGAGCAGCTGGAGGGCCGGGTCGCTTTCCGGCGGGCCATGAAACGGGCGATAACATCGGCAATCCGGTCCGGAGCCGAGGGAATCAAGGTCGCCTGTGCCGGACGCCTGGGAGGCGCGGAGATGGCGCGCACCGAGGGCTACAGCGAGGGGCGCGTGCCGTTGCATACCCTGCGGGCAGATATCGATTATGGTTTCACTGAAGCCCGTACCACCTTCGGACGCATCGGCGTCAAGGTATGGATAAACAAGGGCGAGATCATGCCCGCCGGCTTCAGCAGCGATGCTGCCGACAAGAGAAACGCGCGCACCCTGGGCGGAGTCGACCAGCAGAGGCGGAAGTAAGGTTAAATGTCGTCCCGGGCGAGGCAAAGGATCTCAGGTCATTAGATCATTTGGGCCTGTCCCGGAAAGACAGAAGAGGAAAATGGATTAGATGCTTTTACCCAAGAAATTAAAATACCGGAAGCAGCACAGGGGCCGCATGCGGGGTCAATCCAAGGGCGGCAACCGGGTGGAGTACGGAGAATATGGCCTGAAAGCGCTGGAGCCCGGCTGGATCACCAACCGGCAGATCGAATCGGCCCGGGTCGCCATCACGCGTCACATAAAACGGGGTGGCAAGGTATGGATAAATATATTCCCGCACAAGCCGGTCACCGAGAAACCCGCCGAGACGCGCATGGGCGGCGGCAAGGGCTCTCCCGAGCAATGGGTGGCCGTGGTCAAGCCCGGGCGGGTGATGTTCGAGCTCTCCGGAGTGCCTGAGCCGGTGGCCAGGGAAGCCATGCGGCTTGCTTCCCACAAGCTTTCGGTGAAGTGTAAATTCGTCAGCCGGGAGGGGGATCTCCATTGAAAGCCAACGAACTGCGTGATTTGAGCGATGACGAGCTGAGTGAGAAATTGAGTGATTCTCGCAAACAGCTGTTCAACCTGAGATTCCAGCAGGCGACGGGCCAGCTGGATAATCCCAGGAAATTGAGACTGGTGCGGCAGGACATTGCCCGCATCCTGACTGTGAAGAACCAGCGGCTGGCCGGCGAGACCCGGAAGGCCGGGACTTAACCCGGGAGGACAGGGATTGGCTAAGGAAAGAGTAAAAGGGGTCAACCCGCGCAAGGAGCGGCGCGGGGTTGTGACCAGTGACGGGATGGACAAAACCATCACTGTTCGCATCGATATCTCGAAACCGCACCGGCTTTACGGAAAAACCGTGCGCCAGTCGCGCAAGCTGGCCGTGCACGACGAGAACAACGATGCCGGCGTCGGCGATCTTGTGCGGATTTGCGAGACCAGGCCATTGTCAAAGAACAAGCGCTGGCGGCTGGTGGAGATACTGGAAAAGGCAAAATAGGATTATTTCCGGTTCCCGGTTTCAACGAACCCGGAGAAGCATTGGAAACCATGAAACCGGAACGGAAACAGGACACTTCTTCGATTGATACAGGTTGAGACAAGGCTAAAAGTTGCGGATAACACCGGCGCCCGGGAGATTCTCTGCATCAGGATCATGGGCGGATCCCGGCGGCGTTCGGCCAGTGTTGGCGACACCATAGTGGGAACGGTCAAAACAGCCGCGCCTGGAGGATCTGTCAAGAAAGGCGAGGTTGTAAAAGCTGTCATAGTCCGTACCAAGAAGGAGTTTGGACGCAAGGACGGGACCTTCATTGCCTTTGACGAGAACGCGGCGGTGCTCATTGACGCCGCTCAAAACCCGCGGGGCACCCGTATCTTCGGCCCCGTGGCCCGCGAGCTGAGGGACAGGAATTTCATGAAGATCGTCTCGCTGGCGCCGGAAGTGTTGTGATTGTTTTCGGGTCCTGAACGGGCTGCCAGATACCTGGTACTGAAAAGAATAACGGCAAAAAAGTAGCAACGGTAATATGAAAACAACCAAAATGAAAATACGGAAGGGCGACACCGTCCAGGTGATAAGCGGCAAGGCCCGGGGCAAGACCGGCAAGATCCTCAGGGTCTTGCCCGAGAAGCAGCGGGTGGTTGTGGAGCGGTTGAACATGGTGAAACGGCATGCCAAACCGTCGCGCAAGAATCCCCAGGGGACCATCGAGCGCGAGGCGTCCATCCACATGTCCAACGTGATGTTCCTCTGCCCGAGCTGCAATGAGCCTGTTCGCCTGGGCATCAAGCGGACCGACGGGGGACGCCTGCGAGTCTGCAAGCAGTGCGGCGGGGAGTACGAATAAGGGAGTTCCCGGTTTTCAGGCCGGTTTCCGGGGGAAAACCCGGAAACTCATGCCTGGTAGCAAACTAAAAAACATATTATGGCCAGATTAAAAGACAGATACGAAAACGAGATATTGCCGCAGCTGCGTGAAGAGTTGCGCTACAAGAACGTCATGCAGGTGCCCAGGGTCGCCAAGATCACCGTCAACATGGGTATCGGCGAGGCCAAGACGGATGCCAAACTGCTGGATGAAGCCATGGAGGAAATGTCGACCATTACCGGGCAGAGGCCGAAATTGACGCGGGCCCGCAAATCGATAGCCGGCTTCAAGGTGCGTGAAGGAATGCCGGTCGGTTGCACCGTCACCCTCAGAGGCCGGCGCATGTACGAGTTTCTCGACAGGCTGGTTTCGATCGCCCTGCCCCGCATCCGTGATTTTAGAGGCATAAGCCTGAAATCGTTCGACGGCAGAGGGAACATGTCCCTGGGCCTGAAGGAGGAGATCATCTTTCCGGAAATCGATTACGACAAGGTGACCCAGACCAGGGGAATGGACGTGACGATCACTACCACAGCCCGGACTGACGAAGAGGGCCGCGCCCTGCTTGCCGGGCTGGGAATGCCCTTCCGTGAGCGTTAGGAGAGTTTGATGGCCAAAACATCATTAAAGGTCAAATCCAGCCGGGAACCAAAGTACAGCAGCAGGGGCTATCACCGCTGCCGCCGGTGCGGCCGGCCTCGCGGCTACTATCGCAAGTTCGGTCTTTGCCGGATTTGCCTGAGGGAGCTGGCGCACCGGGGAGTTATTCCAGGCCTGACCAAGTCCAGCTGGTAGGAGGAAGTCAAAGGAAATGACAGTTAACGATCCCATAGCCGATATGCTCACGCGTATCCGGAACGCCAACAACGGCTTCAAGGACAGCGTCGAAATGCCCTCGTCGACGCTAAAAGCGGAGATAGCCAGGCTTCTGAAAGAAGAGGGCTACATCAACGACTACGCGATTGTCCGGGGCGAGAGCTTTGACAACATCGTCCTGGATCTCAAGTACGGCCGCGACAAGCAGCGGGTGATCTCCGGCCTCAAGCGCGTCAGCAAGCCGGGTCGCCGGGTATACGCCCGCAAGGATCGGATACCCCGCGTTCTTGGAGGGCTGGGCACCGCGGTCTTATCCACATCGAAAGGGTTGATGACCGGTCGCCAGGCCGAGAAGCAGGGCATCGGCGGCGAGGTTGTCTGTTTCATATGGTAAACATCATCGGATATCGCAAGTTTGACAACCTGAGCGGGCGAAGGATCACGGGATTCTTCGGGCTTCGCCCCTCAGAATGACAGAGAAAAGAAACGGGAGCAATTAGTCAGTGTCAAGAATCGGAAGAGCGCCAATACCAATACCGGAAGACGTCGAGGTAAGAATCGACGGTCATGACGTGCATGTCAAAGGCCCCAAGGGGCATCTCTCCGGCAACTATTCACCGGAGATGGAAATCGTCATGGAGGAAGGCGCGGTGCTGGTCCGCCGGCCCTCGGACCGGGGTCCCCACCGGGCGTTGCACGGGCTGACCAGGACCCTGATCGCGAACATGGTGGAAGGTGTAACCAGAGGATTCGTCCGGGAGCTCGAGATTAATGGCGTAGGTTACCGTGCCCAGCTGAAGGGGAAGAATCTGGAGTTGCTGCTGGGGAAGTCGCATCCCGAGCTTGTCCACCCCGAGCCAGACACGGAGTTCGAAGTGCCCAAGAACACCCAGATCATCGTCAAGGGAATCGACAAACAGGTTGTGGGGCAACTGGCTGCGAAAATTCGTTCCCTGCGGCCACCCGAGCCCTATAAGGGCAAGGGCATCAAATACGCTGAGGAACATATCCGCCGCAAGGTCGGCAAGAGAGCCTAAACAAGGATTAACGTCATGGCCAAGACCAAAGAGCAGATCATAGGCAGGGGCCGGCAGCGGGTGCGCCGCCAACGGCGGGTGCGCCGCCGCGTTCAGGGAACAGCTGAGCGTCCGCGCCTGACCGTGTTCCGTAGCAACAGAGGCATCTTCGCCCAGGTCATTGATGACCTGGAAGGAAAGACAATGGTTTCAGCTTCCTCCCGGGAAGTTAAGGATGCCGGTCTCGACAAGAGCAAGATGGCGGAGAAGGTGGGAGAGATACTCGCCGGCAGGGCGAAGGAAAAAAACATAGAAAAGATTGTCTTTGATCGTGGCGGTTACCTTTACCATGGCCGCGTAAAGGCATTGGCTGAAGGGGTGCGAAAGGGAGGTTTAGATTTCTAGGATGGCGGACGAATTCGATAAAATCGAGATTGGACCCAGGGCGCCCGAGCTGCAGGAGAAAGTGGTTCACATCAACCGCGTGGCCAAGGTCGTCAAGGGCGGCCGGAGGTTCTCCTTTACGGCTCTGGTGGTCGTGGGCGATGGAGTTAACCGCGTGGGAGTCGGCTACGGCAAGGCCAAGGAGGTGCCACTGGCGATCTCCAAGGCGGTTGAGGATGCCAAGAAGAATCTGTTCCGCGTTCCCAAGTACAAATCTACTATCACCCACGAGGTAACAGGCCATTACGGCGCCGGCCGGGTGCTGCTGAAGCCCGCCTCACCGGGCACCGGCATCATTGCCGGCGGCGGCGTGCGGGCGGTGCTGGAGCTGGCGGGTGTCCGTGACGTGCTGGCCAAATGCCTGGGGACAACCAATCCCATCAACATGGTGCGGGCCAGCATCGATGGTCTCAGCAACCTGAAGGATCCGGTCCAGGTGGCCAGACTCAGAGGGAAGACCATAACGGAGATACTGGGAAGCGAAAAGCAGGATCAGGGTGAAGCGGAGAAGCAAGTTGAAGCTTAAGGTAACTCAAAGAAAGAGCATTATCGGCAGAAAGCAGGACCATCGCCGTACCGTCAGGGCCCTGGGGCTGAAGCGCATCAACGATTCCGTGGTTCATGACGACACGCCGCAGATCAGAGGGATGGTTCACAAGGTCCGGTACCTGCTCGAGGTAGAGGAAGTCAAGTAGCGTTTCCGGTTTCCGGGCTTCCATAATTCCCGGGACCCGGCTGCCAAATTCAAACGGAAGCGATAACGCGTTGACCCGGAAACAGGAAACCTGATTAAGCATGAGCGCAGAAGAAAAAAAAGAAAAAAAAGAAGCTGAAGCAGAAAAAGCTGCAGAAGCAGAGGGCTACATCGGCCTTCATAATCTCAAGCCCGGCGCCGGGGCCAGGCACGTCAGGAAACGTCTGGGCCGCGGCCTTGGCAGCGGCCATGGCAAGACTTCCGGCCGCGGGCACAAGGGATTTAACAGCAGGTCCGGCGGCGGAGTCCGGCCCGGCTATGAGGGCGGCCAGATGCCTCTTTATATGCGGGTGTCCAAACTGCGGGGACCCAACAAGAAGATGAGCATGCCGTTCGGCCCGTTCCGCACCAGCACGACGGGTGTGAACGTGGCGCGACTGGCTGGCTTCGAGGCGGGCACCGAGGTAACGCCGGAAGCTCTCGTGGCGGCGGGCATCATCAAGAATACCAAGCTGCCCGTGAAGATTCTTGGCCACGGAGAGCTGGAGGTCGCCCTGATTGTGAAGGCGCAAGGTTTCAGTAAATCGGCCAGGGAAAAAATCGAGGCGGCCGGCGGCAAGGCGGAGGTCATCTGAGTTGCTTGCTGCGATGGCAAACGCGTGGAAGATCCCGGAGCTCAGGACAAAGCTGATCTTCACCGGCGCCATGATCATAATCTACCGTTTCGGGGCGCATGTGCCGGTGCCGGGTGTTGATATCGAGGCCGTTCAGGAGTTTATCTCGGAAGGCGCGGCCGGCGTGCTCGGATTCCTCAATCTTTTTTCAGGAGGGGCGCTCTCTCAGTTCGCGGTGTTCGCCTTGGGCATCATGCCATACATCACGGCTTCAATTATCTTGCAGTTGATGACGATGGCGTTCCCGAGGCTCAAGGAGCTGGCCCGCGAAGGCGAGGCCGGACAGCGCAAGATAACCCAGTACACCCGCTATCTCACTATCGTGCTGGCTCTTGCGCAGGCTATCGGTTATACCGCCCTGTTTCAGGCCCAGGGAGCTATCCCGGATCTGACTCCGATGAAGTTCTACACTATTGTTCTGACATTGACCGCCGGCACCGCCCTGCTGATGTGGATCGGCGAGCTGATCACCCAGCGGGGAATCGGCAACGGCATCTCGCTGCTGATCTTCGCCAGCATTGTCGCCGGCCTTGTTCCCGCCGTCCCCAGGCTTTTCACCATGTCTCTGGTGCCCATCATCATTCTGGTTGTCATCGGCGCCGTCGTAGTCGTGGGCATCGTCCTGGTTCAGGAGGGGCAAAGGCGCATCAATATCCAGTACGCCAAGCGGCAGGTGGGGCGCAGGATGACCACCGGCGGCAGCACATACCTGCCGCTTTCCATCAACATGGCAGGAGTTATCCCGGTCATCTTCGCGTCTTCGGTCCTCATGTTCCCTCCGACGCTGGCGCAGTTCTTCCCCGGAGAGTTCATGAAGAGCGTTTCCGACTTCCTTGGCCCCTCGGGTGCCCCGTTCCTGATCCTGCAGGCGATATTCATCGTCGGTTTTACTTATTTCTATACGGCAGTGCAGTTTGATCCCCTGGAACGGGCGAACGATTTGAAAAAATACGGGGGCTTCATTCCCGGCATCAGGCCGGGAAGGCCTACTGCTGAGTTTCTGGACCGGGTTCTCACCAGGCTCACCCTGCCGGGAGCCCTGTTTCTGGCAGCCGTTGCCACGCTGCCTAATGTTCTGATAATTTTGCTCAACATCCCGTTCTTTTTCGGGGGCACTTCGATCCTGATCGTAGTCGGCGTGGCCCTGCAGACGATGAAGCAGATGGAGTCGCAGTTGCTGATGCGTCATTATGAAGGATTTCTGAAGTAATGGCCCAGCTCAATGTGATTTTGCTTGGCCCTCCCGGTGCAGGAAAGGGAACCCAGGCGGAGAGAATCCGGGACGAGTTCGGGCTGCCGCACGTCTCCACCGGCGACATGCTCCGGGAGGCGGTAGCCAAAGGCACCAGCCTGGGACTAGAGGCCAAGGGCTATATGGACGCCGGTGATCTGGTTCCCGATGAAGTAGTGATCGGCATCGTCGTGGAGCGGCTCGACGAGCCGGATTGTAAAAACGGATTTCTGCTGGACGGGTTCCCGCGCAGCCTGGTGCAGGCCCAGGAGCTGGACAAGGCGCTGGCCGCCAGCGGCCGGAAGATCGAGCTGGCTCTGGCCATGAGCGTTGATGATGAAGAACTGGTGCAAAGGCTCACCGGCCGGCGTCTCTGCCGGGAATGCGCCCGGCCTTATCACACCGTATTCAAGCAGCCAGCGGCTGAAGACATATGTGACGAGTGCGGCGGAGAGCTTTATCAGCGCAGCGACGACACCGAGGAGACGGTCCGCAACCGGCTGCGGGTTTATCGCAGCGAGACCGAACCACTGATTGAGTATTACCAGGCCCGGGGGGTGCTGGCCCGGATTGACGGTGTCGGCCATCCGGATGAGATTTATAAAAGGATCGCAGACAGGCTTATCGAGACGAGGGACCGCGAGGAGTAAGCTATCCGGGAGCATTCTATGGGCTGGGCTGTCAATTGATAAAAAACAAGACGCCGGCCCAGCTGGAAAAAATGGCCGCAGCCGGAGCAATCGTGGCCGGTTGCCTCAAGATGCTCAAGGAGCATTGCCGGGCCGGGGTGGCCACCATTGAACTGGACCGCCTGGCGGAGAGGTTTATCAGGGAGCGCGGGGGCGTCCCGACGTTCAAGGGTTACAGAGGGTATCCCGCGGCCATCTGTGCCTCGCCGAACAGCACGGTGGTGCATGGCATCCCTGGTCCATACCGGCTCAGGGATGGCGATATTCTCAGCCTGGACGTGGGCGTGACGCTGGCAGGCTGGGTGGGCGACGCCGCCATAACAGTGGAAATAGGCGACGCCGGGAAGCTGGCGCGCACGCTCATGGATGTGACCAGTGAATCGCTGAATCGCGCCATCGCCAGGTGCCGGCCAGGAAACCGCCTGGGCGATGTGTCCTCGGCGATTCAGGATTATGTTGAGGCCAACGGTTTTTCCGTGGTGCGGACACTCGTGGGCCATGGCATCGGGCGCAAGATGCACGAGGCGCCCCAGATCCCCAATTTCGGGACGCCCGGGGAGGGGCCGGAGCTCAAGGAAGGCATGGTTCTGGCCATCGAGCCCATGGTGAACGCGGGCACGCACCGGGTAAGCGTGGGTGAGGACGAATGGGCAGTA
The DNA here is from genome assembly GCA_014859345.1 of Thermoleophilia bacterium. Taxonomy (GTDB): domain Bacteria; phylum Actinomycetota; class Thermoleophilia; order BMS3ABIN01; family BMS3ABIN01; genus Kmv30. The sequence continues at coordinate 9,006 of JACUUL010000013.1, read as the reverse complement.
TCCACGGCGGATGGCAGCCTGTCGGCTCATTTTGAGCACACGGTGGCGGTCACGGCTCAGGGGCCATGGGTTCTGACAATGGCCGCCGGCGAAAAACAGGCAGGCTTGGAAGCATCTTCCCTGCTGTGGTAAAATGCCCGTTTGGTCGCTGATGGAGGTTGTTACGGAAAAAGAAGAAGCCATAGAACTGGAAGGCGAGGTTATCGAGGCCCTGCCGAACACCATGTTCAAGGTGCGGCTGGACAACGATCACGTGGTCCTGGCTCACATCTCCGGCAAGATGAGGATGCACTATATCCGCATCCTGCCAGGGGACAGGGTCAAGGTGGAGCTGTCTCCATACGACCTGAGCAGGGGAAGGATCACATACAGATTTAAATAGGATTCCGGATTCCCTGTTTCCTTTCCCGGCTTGAAGCCGGCAAGTGAAACTGGCACCAGGGAGCCTTGAAACAGGAAAATTGAAATGAAAGTACGTTCATCAGTAAAACCGATTTGTGAGAAATGCAAGCTGGTGCGCCGGGGCGGCAAGCTGCGGATCATCTGTGTCAACCCCCGGCACAAGCAGCGGCAGGGATAGCCCGCGACCGGCAAGCACAGTGAAGGCCTGGAGGTAAATTTTGGCACGTATCGCCGGAGTAAACATACCCCGCGACAAAAGGGTCGAGGTCGGTCTCACCTACATCTTTGGGGTGGGACGCTCGATCTCGCAGAAGATTCTCGACGATCTGGGGATCAGCAAGGACACGTACGTTCGCGACTTGACCGAGGAGGAGATATCCCGGCTCAGGGAATATATCGACCGCGACGTGATAGTGGAAGGCGACCTCAGGAGAGATCGCTCGCAGAATATCAAGCGCCTCATGGAAATCGGCTGCTACCGGGGCATCCGTCACCGGCGCGGTCTGCCCGTGAGGGGGCAGCGCACAAAAACAAATGCCCGCGGCCGCAAGGGGCCCCGCCGCACCGTGGGTATCAGGAGAAAGAAATAGCAACAGGAAACCGAGGGATGTAAATGGCAGTTCCAAAAAAAGGCGCGAAAAGCCGCACCCGCCGCAAGGCAAAAAAGAACATACCGGTGGGTCAGGCCCACATCAAGACTTCGTTTAACAATACGATTGTAACCCTCACCGACAAGGAAGGGAACGTAATCGCCTGGGAGAGCGCCGGCTCCGCGGGATTCAAGGGCTCTCGCAAGAGCACTCCGTTTGCCGCCCAGGTGACCGCCGATTCCTGCGCCAAAAAAGGCATGGAACATGGCCTGAAGAAAGTTGACTGTTATGTCAGGGGTCCCGGCTCGGGCCGCGAGACCGCCATCCGCTCGCTGCAGGCGGCAGGGATCGAGATAATGAGCGTTAAGGACGTGACGCCGGTGCCGCATAATGGCTGCCGGCAGCGCAAGAGAAGAAGAGTTTAGGTGATCTGATTTGGCCAAGGATACTTCACCAGCATGCAAACAGTGCCGCAGAGAGGGTTTGAAGCTGTACCTGAAAGGGGAACGTTGCCTCACTGACCGCTGCGCTATCGACCGCCGGTCGTACGCGCCGGGAGAACACGGGCGCCGCCGGACCAAGCAGACTGAATATCTGACACAGTTGCGCGAGAAGCAGAAGGCGCGGCGTTATTACGGAATTCTCGAGAAGCAGTTCAGGAACTATTACGAGAAGGCAAACCGGCAATCGGGCATCACTGGCGAGAACCTGCTGAAGATGCTGGAAACAAGGCTGGACAACGTTGTCTATCGTCTGGGCTTTGCAGTTTCCAGGCGCCAGGCCAGGCAACTGGTTATGCACGGCCATTTCACGGTGAATGGAAGAAGGGTGGATATCCCTTCGTATCAGGTAAAGCCCGATGATGTGGTCGCGGTCACGGGCAATTCTGCGGCCCGTGACGCGATTCGTGAGGCTACCGATCTGACAGCCTCGGTTTCGCCGTGGCTTCAGGCCGATCACGACAATCTCATGGGAAAAATTCTTAAATATCCGGAACGGGAAGAGATCGATGTGCCCGTGCAGGAACAGCTCATTGTGGAGCTGTATTCGAAATAAAACGGCTCCTGGTTTGCGGGTCATTTTATTTTGAAAAGGACGACCGAAACCGAAATCAGGCGCTGAAGTTAATTTGGAAACCGGAGAAAAGGAAACCGGAAACCAGTTTTTCAAGACGGAGGATCAATTGCTCACATTCCAGGTCCCCAAGATCACGCATGAGCAGGAAGAAGAAAACAAAGGCATATTCGTGGTGGAGCCGCTTGACCGCGGGTTCGGCCATACTTTTGGCAATTCCCTGAGGCGTGTGCTCCTGTCTTCCCTGGAGGGCGCGGCGGTCAGCCTGGTGAAGATAGAAGGAGTTTCGCACGAATTTTCCACCATACCGGGCATAAAGGAGGACGTCACGGACATCGTCCTCAATCTGAAAAGACTGGTTTGCCTGCTGCATGGCGAACAGGGAGAAGTCGAGGTCAGCCTGGTCAAGTCCGGGCCGGGAGAGGCGACAGCCGCTGATATCGAGGCGCCGTCCGAGCTGGAGATCATTAATCCAGATCTCCATATAGCCACGCTCGGCAAAAAAGCCAAGCTGGAGATGACCATCACAATACGCCGCGGCCGCGGCTATGCCGCCGCCGAGAGCAACAAGGCTGCGGGAGCAGCCATCGGGGTCATTCCCGTGGATTCGAATTATTCGCCGGTCTCGCGCGTTTCTTACGAGGTGGACAGGGCCCGCGTGGGGCAGCGCACGGACTTCGACAAACTGACAATGGAGATTACCACAGACGGCAGCATGGCTCCGGGAGACGCCCTGCGCAGCGCCGCCGGCATCCTGATTTCATCGCTGCAGATATTTACTGGCGCCCATGAGGCCGGGGGCGTCGCGGAGCTGACTGCCGAGGCGCTTGCCGAGGCGCCGGCCGAGGCGGCCAGGGCCGGAGAGGATGAAATCCTCATAGAGGAGCTGGAGATCGGCGTCCGTTCCTATAATTGCCTCAAACGCGAGGGTATCCAGACTGTGGGAGACCTCGTCAAGCGCAGCGAGGCGGAACTTATGAACATCCCGAATTTCGGCAGGAAGAGCATCGAGGAAGTGAAAGAGAACCTGGCCAAGCTCGGACTGTCCTTAAGAGGAGAGTAGCAACGCCCGGCGCCCTCGCTGTTGCCGGACAGAACTTTTAAAGCCATGGCGGAAGCTATCTAGTTGGAGAACCGGATATGAGACACGCAAGACAGGGAAGGAAACTGGGAATGACAGCGGCGCATCGCAAGGCGATGCTGGGAAACATGGTCTGTTCCCTGTTCGAGCACGGCCGCATCAGGACCACGGTGAGCAAGGCCAAAGAGGCCAGGCCTCTGGCGGAGAAGATGATCACCCTGGGCAAGAGGGGCGACCTGGCCGCGCGGCGGCAGGCGGTGGCCCGGCTCAGGAGCAAGGACGCGGTTCATACACTGTTTGATGAAGTGGCGCCCCGATTTGCCGACCGTCCCGGCGGCTACACCCGCATCATCCGCATCGGCCAGCGACCCGGCGACGCCGCCGAGATGGTCTTTCTGGAGCTGGTGGACTGAGGCGCCCGGCAAAGCAAAAAGATGAGGCTTTCAAAGAAAGCGCCACGTGGCGCTTTTCAACTTTTGTCATAAAGACGCCCGTGGCGCCTTTCTTCGTTTAGGCAAAATTCATGGCGCCTGGCCGGCCAATATGACGAACAGTCAATGCCGGGATGGATAGCGGATGGATAAGCTCCGCAACATACGCCTCGACCTCGAATACGACGGCGCCGGCTTCGCCGGCTGGGCGAAGCAGCCGGGGCTGCCGACCATAGAGGGAGCCCTGGAGGAGGCGCTGGGCCGGATCCTCCAGGAGGAGGTCGGGCTCTCCGTGGCCGGCCGCACCGACGCCGGCGTGCATGCCCGGGGCCAGGTGGCCAGCCTGCGGGTGGCCGGCCCCGTCGAACCGGACCGGCTGATGCGCTCCGCCAACAAACTGCTTCCGGAGGGCGTCGTCATCACCGGCGCCGTCGAGGCGCCCCCCGGTTTTGATGCCCGCCGCAGCGCCCTCTCAAGGACATATTCCTACTCGGTGCTCAACCGGCCCTTTCCGTCGGCCTTTCAGGCCCGTTATTCTTTCTATTACCCCGGAACTCTGGACAAGCAGCTGCTGCGCGACGCCGCCGCCCTGGTGCTGGGCCACCATGATTTCACCGCCTTTACGCCCACCGTCACCGAACACGGTTTTTTCGAGCGGGAGATAGTCCTGTCTGAATGGCGGATGGAGGGCGAGCTGCTTGTCTACTGGATCGGCTCATCCAGTTTTTTGCGCAACATGGTGCGGGTCATCGTGGGTACGATGCTGGAAGTCGGCAGGGGTTACCGGCCCCTGGATGAGCTGCGTTCGCTGCTACTGGGAGCCGGACGTCCTGCCGCCGGCGTCACTGCTCCGCCCCGCGGCCTATGCCTGGAAGCGGTCGGCTATCCCGGTACACGTCCCTGACTTTCAGGATGGTTTGGGGAGCAGGCTAAAGCTCATAGCTAATTATTAAATAAATGCCAGAATCCAAAGCATCGAAAATTCAGTACCGGTTCCTGGACTGGTTTGACGGGGCCTTTCGTGAAATCACGAGTCCCCGGACTCGAGGAAGCTTCCCGGAACGGATTAAAGAACGGCACGGGCCAAAGAGGCGGGCGCTGACGGGCTAGAACCAGCTAAGGGGATACTTGCGGTGGGGACAGATGTTGTTCACAACCAGCGCCACCGCCAGAAGCACAAGGGCTCCGGCTGCCACAGGGACGAGAGGATAAAGGAAGCCCATATCATGTATCTGTTCCCCGCCGATAACCGCGATCAGCGCCGTGGCCCCGCCGGGCGGGTGCACCGTGCCGGTAACCAGCATCGCGGCCATGGCGAAGGCGACGGCCATGGCCGCGGCCAGCCAGACCGTATCGCCGAATATCTTCCAGCTAAGGACTCCCACGAAAGCCGATATGATGTGGCCGCCGACCAGGTTTCGGGGCTGGGCGAGCGGGCTCTGGACCGCGCCGTAAACCAGCACCGCCGAAGCGCCGAACGAGCCGATGACAAGAGTCAGTTCCCGGGGCTCGAAAAGATATGATGAAACAAAGGCGCAAAGCCCGATTCCCAGCACGGCCCCCAGCCATGACCAGATTATCTCCGAGGCGTTGGCGCCTCCCGGGATTATGCTCGAGAGCCCCAGCCTGGACATCAACCGTCCGTTGGTTTTTCTTGCGGGGACCTTCATGCGTTTATTGTACCTCGGGAAAGTGCCGGTAGGACGCTTAAAACTGTGATTTGCAGCACGTTTTGCTGAACGGCTGGCGTTTGAGCCGGCGGCGAATGTGCGCCTTGTATGCCCATCCTTGTGCGGCGCCGGCCAAGCACAATCTGGCCGCTTTAGAATCCTCCGGGCGGAAAAGCCCTTGCCGGCTCGTGGCTTCCCAATCTGCCTGCACAAAAACCTTGATTTTCAAGCTGGTTATACCTAATCTGACTTATGATAAGATATTTTCATAGCTTCCATTAAATATTAAGGCCTTTTTTTCCCGGAGCCGCGCGACTCAAGGGTGACTGAATTGGATCTCACTAAACTAAGGACTTTCTGCTCCATCGCCCGGAAGGGCAACTTCTCCGCCGTGGCCGAGGATCTGTTTATGTCCCAGTCTGCCGTGAGCCAGCAGATCCAGGCCCTCGAGCGCCGTTACGGAGTTGTGCTTTTCGACCGGGGCAGCAAAGGCGCCACTCTCACGGAACCCGGCCGGATCCTGTTCGAAAAGGCCCAGAAGATGCTCGATATAGAAGACGAGATCAACCACGAGTTTGACGATCTGCGTGGCCTGAAGGGAGGAGAACTGCACGTGGGCGCCAGCACAACCGTCGGCAATTACCTGATGCCATTCTACCTGGGCGAGTTCAAGCGCCTCTTTCCCGACGTCAAGGTGTCCCTGATCGTGGAGAACACCCGCATAATCGAGGACCAGCTGCTGGCGGGCCTCTTCCAGCTGGCCATGGTTGAGCATGAAGTGCAGAATCCTTCCCTGATCAGGGAGCCCATCGAGAGGGATGAGCTCATCCTGTTCGTCTCGCCGCAGCACCCGTGGGCGGACCAGGGATCAATCACCAAGGAAGAACTCATGGAGGAACCGTTCATAACGCGTGAACAGGGCTCGGGCACCCGGGACGTGATCGAGGAAACCCTGGCCGAGAAGGGCGTCACCAAGCTGAACGTGGCCATGGAGCTGGGTAATTCCTCCGCTATCAAAACGGCGGTGCAGGCGGGGCTGGGCGTTTCGATCCTGTCTCGCCGCGCCATAGAGCCGCAACTGAAAAGCGGCATCATCAGGCAGGTCTCCATCCATGAAGTCATTCTCGAACGCGATTTTTATCTGATCACCGTGGCGGAGCGCTACGCCTCTCCTGCTTCCACCAAATTTATGGAGATGCTCCGGGATAGCGACGCCTACCGGCTGCTTGCGCCTTCTGTCTGAGCTTCTCCTTCCCCGGTTTCAATCCTGAGGGATCTGACTTAAAAAGATCCAATTCTCCGCTGCGGTTTCATGCCGATAAACGTGTACGGGAATTTAATCTCTTGGGCCAAACTCTTCATCGCTTTATCTGATATCTGGTATTCACTATTCTCAGCGCCGTCTTTACCTTTTTCCCTCAGTCTGATATAAATCCGACGATTTGAATTCGTTTCAGCGCGCTCCGCTCTGCAAGGGTAAAGGGGAGGCGTGCCAACCGCTATCGGGGCAGCCCGGAAGAAAGGAGAGGATAGTTGGAGGATCTATTATATGACAATGCCGTAACTTTCGCAGTTTTGAGCGCTATTGCAGCCCTCGTTTACGGTGTGATCCTGATCTCGTGGGTATTACGGCTTCCCGCCGGCAACGAGAAGATGCAGGAGATCGCCGGAGCGATCCAGGAGGGCGCCAAGGCGTACCTGAACCGCCAGTACACGACTGTGGCAATCGTGGCAGTTGTACTGACCATTGCCCTGGGCATCGGTCTGGGTTACTTGACAGCCATCGGATTCGTGTTGGGAGCGGTGCTGTCGGCAGCCACCGGTTACATCGGCATGATGGTTTCCGTTCGGGCCAACGTGCGCACCACAGAAGCCGCCAGAAGCGGCCTGAAGTCCGCAATGAGCGTCGCATTCCGGGGCGGGTCTGTGACCGGTCTGCTGGTTGTCGGCCTGGCGCTTCTGGGCGTGGCCGGCTTTTATGGCGTGATCAGCCTGAGGGGCATTGAAGAGTTTAGCGACCTTAGGCCTCTTATCGGCCTTGGTTTCGGGGGCAGCCTCATCAGCATATTTGCCCGTCTGGGTGGCGGCATCTACACCAAAGGCGCCGACGTGGGCGCCGACCTCGTGGGCAAGGTCGAAGCAGGAATCCCCGAGGACGATCCCCGTAACCCGGCCGTAATCGCCGACAATGTCGGTGACAACGTCGGCGACTGCGCCGGCATGGCGGCCGACCTGTTCGAGACCTATGCCGTTACCGCGGTTGCCGCCATGATTCTGGGCGCCCTGACTTTCGGTGCCACTACCGTTGCCGGGACCAGCGCGATCATATTTCCATTGCTTCTCGGCGCTGTTTCGATTATCGCCTCCATCATCGGCACTTTCTTCGTTCGGATAGGCAAGGGCGGCGGCATCATGACCGCTCTGTACAAGGGCCTGGCCGCCAGCGGCATTCTGGCCGCGCTCGGATTTTACCCGGTTACGAGATGGGTCATGGGAGATCTGCCGGTTGTCAACGGCCAGGAGTTCACCGTCAACAGGCTTTATGTCTGCGCTCTCATCGGACTGGTGGTCACCGGCGCGATTGTCGTCATCACCGAGTACTTCACCTCAGCCAAATACAGGCCAGTCAAGCGCATCGCCGCGGCATCGGTGACCGGCCACGGCACGAATATCATTGCCGGCCTGGCCGTGAGCATGAAATCCACCGCGGCGCCGGTGCTGGTGATCGGCGGCGGCATCCTGCTGGCCAACGAGCTGGCGGGCATCTACGGCATCGCCGTGGCCGTCATGAGCCAGCTCTCCATGACCGGCATCGTGGTAGCCATCGATTCCTACGGGCCCATCACCGATAACGCCGGCGGCATCGCCGAGATGGCAGATCTGCCGGAAGAGGTGCGCGGTGTCACTGACCCGCTGGATGCCGTGGGCAACACCACCAAGGCCGTGACCAAGGGATATGCCATCGGCTCTGCCGGACTGGCCGCGCTGGTGCTGTTCGCTTCGTATACCATTGATTTGAGCGAGAGGCTTGGATTCGAGGAAATTCCGTTCGATCTCTCAAACGCGGCGATCATCGTCGGCCTTTTCATCGGTGGATTGCTGCCCTTCCTGTTCTCCTCCTACTGCATGGAGGCAGTGGGCAAGGCCGGCGGCCAGGTGGTCGAGGAGGTCCGGCGCCAGTTCCGGGAGATTCCGGGAATCATGGAAGGCACCGGGCGTCCTGAATATGGCAAGTGTGTTGACATCGTCACCAAGTCGGCTCTGCGTGAGATGATGCGGCCGGCAAGCCTGGCAGTCGGCGCTCCCCTGGTAGTGGGAATCATACCGCGGCTGTTGGGGGCCGAGACTCTCGGTTACGAAATGCTGGGCGGCGTGCTCGTGGGCACGATCGTCACCGGCATCTTCATGGCCATCTCCATGACCAGCGGCGGCGGCGCCTGGGATAACGCCAAGAAACTCATCGAGGACGGCGAGTTCGGCGGCAAGGGCTCCGACGCCCATGCGGCCGCGGTCACCGGCGATACCGTTGGCGACCCCTACAAGGACACCGCCGGCCCGGCCATCAACCCGATGATCAAGGTGGTCAACATCGTGGCGCTGCTGATCATCCCCTTCCTGGGGTAGCGCGGAATCGATTCATGAGCGCCTCAGGGCGCCACAGATAATGACAAATGCCGGGGGGCTTGCGCAGCAAGCCCCCCTCCTTTGTGCGCCAGGCATGGCGCTGCTCTAGGAGGTGCAAGTCCTTTACGGGCCGT
>JACUUL010000118.1 GCA_014859345.1 Thermoleophilia bacterium | reverse complement strand
ATAGATTATGTCGAAATATTTGTTATATTTCGACATGTTGTTATAATTGGTCAACGTCATCGACTCGCCCAGAGTTCAAAATCATCTAATCGCCGGGAGCATCATGAGCTTCGACCCGAAGATTCCATACAATGAATTACCGCCACTGCCCCCGAAGGTAGAACTGGAGACGGCTCCCGTATTGCGCAAAGCCATCTCCGCAGGCCGCGCAGTCGCAGAGCTCAAAGGCCTGGGAGGAACAATTCCCACCCAGGAGATCCTGATCAATTCCATAGTTCTTCAGGAGGCAAAGGCCAGCTCGGAGATAGAGAACGTGGTGACGACAAACGATGAGCTCTTCAAGGCGTTCAGTGCAAAGAGCGAAGAGTTCGATCCCGCCACCAAAGAGGTTCTTCGCTACCGGGAGGCCCTCTGGGAAGGATTTACCGCGCTGAAGGCACGGGGCCTCCTGGCCACCAACCTGTATGTCCGAATTTATCAAACAATCAAGAAGACCCAGGCCGGCATACGCAGGACACCGGGAACAGAACTGGTGAACGGGGCCGGCAGAACGATATATACGCCCCCGGAGGGTGAAGATGTCATCCGCAAGAAGCTCAAGAACCTGGAGGATTATATTCACGGGAGAGACAAGACGGATCCGCTTATAAAGCTGGCCGTAATCCATTACCAGTTTGAAAGCATTCATCCCTTTACGGATGGCAATGGCAGGACCGGCCGGATCCTCAACATCTTTTACCTGGTTCAACAGGGGCTTCTAGATCTGCCGGTGCTCTATTTGAGCAGATACATTATTCAGCACAAGACCATGTATTACAGGAAGTTGCGTGCCGTCACCGAGAAGGGCGAATGGGAACCGTGGATTCTGTACATGCTGGATGCCGTCGAGCAAACCGCTCTTCATACAAGAGATACGATTATCGAGATAAAGGAACTTGTTGAGGAAACCCTGGCGCTGGCTAAAGAAAGATTGCCCGGCAGGGTTTATTCAAAGGAGCTCGTCGAACTGCTGTTTCATCGTCCATACACAAAGGGTCGCCATCTCGTGGACGCGGGGATCGCAAAAAGACAGACCGCTTCTCAATATCTCAAGGAACTGGAAAAGGCAGGGATTCTCAGATCGGAAAAGAAAGGCCGCGAGGTGCTTTATTTGAATGTGAAGCTGTATGAATTGCTGTCGGGCTAATATGTCGATGTCATCGACATCTTATGAAATTATGTCGATAAATTGCTTATTATTCGACACGTTGTTTAAATATGTCGAAGTCATCGACGCGTTTTTTTCAATCAATTCTGCAACAATAGCAAGGTCTACTCATTGAGAAGGCCACTTTAGAGTAGGCTTTCAGTAGCATAACCACTACGGAGGATAAGATCCAGGCTCCAGTTATTCTAAAAAATATTCTATTTAGGGAAGCTCTGAACTACGGTAAATAAAAACAGGGTTGTTCTTCCACTTG
>JACUUL010000012.1 GCA_014859345.1 Thermoleophilia bacterium | reverse complement strand
TGTCCCCCTTATTAAAATGCGGCCCCCACCCCGGCCGAACAAACCGGCGCGCGGAATGGCGTCCCCGGGGCTAAGACGCTAAACTAATAATCATGGACATCATCAAGGTCTTCATCCTGGCCATGACCCCCATCGGGGAGTTGAGGGCTGCGCTGCCCGTGGCCCTGCAGCATTACAAGCTGGGGCTGCCCCTGGCCTTCGCCGTGAGCATCATCGGCAACCTGGTGCCGGTGGTGGCCATCGTCTTTCTCCTCAATCCCGTGCAGCGGTTTCTCTCACGGCACAGCCGGCTCTTCGCTATCTTCTTCGAGAAACTGTTTGCCAGGACCAGAAGGAAACACTCCCGCAGGTTCGAGCGGTTCGAGGAGATGGCGCTTATCTCATTCGTCGCCATTCCCCTGCCTGTCACCGGCGCCTGGACCGGCGCCCTGGCCTCTTTCGTCTTCGGCATCCCGCCCAGAAAGGCCATCCCCCTGATCGCCCTCGGCGTGACAATCGCCGCTGTGGTTGTCACCTTGCTCACCCTCGGAATATCGGGCGTCTGGGCGCGGGTTCTGTAGGGCAGGGGCAGGGCCTTAACCCTGCGCCTTGTCTCACGGCAAAGAGGTCAGCGGGCGCGGTGTCCAAGCATAACTTCGGGTTCGTACATTTTCCCGCTTACTCATTAAAAAGACCATATTGACCATATTTGATTTCCGCTATATCATTGAACGGTTATGTGGCTCCCGCCCACCTGTTTCTTTGTCAAGGTAGGATTACTTATCGGCGGCATACCATCTGCGCGGCGGGAGACGGCCCAATAGCAGATAAGGGAGGATGCGCGAAAAAATGTCCGCGCTGTAATATGCCGCCCGCCCCCAAGTGATTTCTTTCAACCTGGCGATTTTGTAACAACGGCTCCGTAAACCGCGTCGCCTGTCCGCCGCTTGGCTGAGCGGACCGGAGGGCGTAAAACCCGAATACAGGGGAGTAAGGTTGAAACATTCAACAGCAGACTCAAACTGGAAGTCCTGCAATCTCCGGAGCCTTGCCCTATTTTTTAGCGCCGGATTCTTCCTGATGGCGCTTCAGCTGGCGATCCTGGTTCCGGGAAAAGCTGAAAGTTCTTCCGCCGCGACCACAGCCTATAGCGCCGGAATCGACTATTACTTCCCCTGGTACGACACCGCAAGCGGCCGTACGTGGGTATTGACCGCCATGCCGGGAAGCGGACCCGGCAACCTCTTCGATATTTATCTCGGAACGCAGAGCCTCACATCCGGCGGTTTTGACGTCTCCGCGGGTGTCACCAGGCCTAATTATTTTAGCGGCCTCATGGGCGGGCCGGTGAAGGTGCAAGCGGCAGACGGGCCGGGTCTGGTCAGCGAGCGCTCGCTGTTTGGCAACTCATTTGAGGAGATCTGGGCCACCCCGTACGAGGAGCTGGATTCACACTACTTCTGGCCCATATACGACGGCGTGGCCGAGGATGGCATGCGGAACTGGGTGCTGGTGGCCAATCCTCCGGAAAACGACGGACCGGTCCGGATCGAGGTGCGCATCCATTTCCCGCCCCAGTTCGGCGGCCCCGAGTTTTACTACACGACGCTTGATCCGGGAGAGATGACCGTCCCGCAGTTTCCCGGCCTGCGCAGCGGCCCGGTCGAGGTCAAGGCCTGGCGCGTGAACGGATCGCCTTTTAATCCGGCCGACGCCCGCAAGGTCATCGCTTCCCAGCGCGTCCTTTTCAGGGATTCCTTTAACGAGATGCCGGGCATCCCCAAGCGGAAGCTGTGGCCCTACTGGGCCTGGACCTGGCTTGACAACAAGAGCCCGGGTGCGGCCGCCTGGCTGGCGGTGGGCAACCCCAACATCCAAAGCATATCCCTGCTGATAATCAGCGGCCAGTCGCAACCTGTGTTGATCGATGAGGTGCCTCCCGGGGAAACGACCGTTGTCAGCCCCGTGCAACCGATCATGGAAGGCCCGGTGCTCATGATGGCCTGCTTCGACTCATCCGGCATCAACTTTGAAAGCAAGATCGACAGCTGTCTGGAGTCACCGGCTGACATCTACGCCTCCCAGCGCTCGATCTGGGGGCCCTCCTTCAGCGAGATCGCGGGAGTCACTGATGATGACTTCGGAACATCCGTGCACTGGACCTGGTATGACCAGCAGTCGCCCGGCGCCAGCAACTGGGTGCTGATGACCAACCTGAACGAAGAGGATATCTTCGCCGAGGTCCGCATCGGCGGCGGCTCCCCCCGCTGGAGCGGCTGGATCGGCCCCTTCCAGAGCGCGACTCCCACCTTCCCCGGCGTGATGGGCGGCCCGGTGGAGGTCAGGGCCTGGACCAGTTCCAGCAGGGCGCCGGGCACCGAAGCCGAGGTCTTCGCCTCCCAGCGGGTGCTCTGGAACGGGTATTTCAACGAGATCGTGGGGAAGGGGATGTAGGGAATTAGTATTGTGTCCCCCTACGCTCCCCCTACGCTCCCCTTGTGTTCGCAAGCTTGACACCCGGCTTTAGCCCCTGTTAGACTTCATATCGCTACAACCAGGTAACAAACGCGTTGTTCGCATCCAGAGAGGCAGAGGGACTGGCCCTGTGAAGCCTCGGCAACCTGCGGCATGGCGGCCCGGCCGCCAACATAATCCGCAAGGTGCCAAATCCTGCAGACCGCGGTACGGTCTGGAAGATGTGGTGATAGGATGGACCTGTCTGGCCTCTGCCACATCATGCAGAGGTCTTTTTCATGCGACCGGCGCCACGGAACGACAAGGAGTCCATGTGGCAACTACGGCCGAACAACTGAAATGCAAGGAGTGCGGGCGTTCCTACCCGCTGGCGGCTCTGTTTGTCTGCGATTTCTGCTTCGGCCCCCTGGAGGTCGCATACGATTACGGGAAGATCCGCCGCCGGGCCACCAAGGATCGCATCGCCCTGGGGCCGCCCTCGCTCTGGCGATACGCCGATTTCCTGCCCGTGGAGAACAAACCCTCCGTTGACCTGCAGGCCGGTTTCACGCCGTTGATCAAGGCCGACCGGCTGGCGGCGAAGTTGGGCTTGAAGAAGGTCTGGGTCAAGAACGACACAGCCAATCCCACACATTCCTTCAAGGACCGGGTGGTGTCCGTGGCGCTGCAGCGGGCCCTGGAACTGGGTTTTGAGGTGGTGGCCTGCGCCTCCACGGGCAACCTGGCCAACAGCGTCGCCGCCCACGCGGCTGCCTCCGGCACCGAGGCTTTCGTGTTCGTGCCGGCCAACCTGGAGATTCAGAAGATCATCGCCACCGCCGTCTACGGCGTCAATGTGGTCAAGGTGCGAGGCAACTACGATGATGTCAACCGTCTCTGCACCGAGATCGCCTCAGAGAAGAAATGGGCTTTCGTCAACGTCAACGTGCGCCCTTACTACGCCGAGGGCTCCAAGACGCTGGCCTACGAGACCGCCGAGCAGCTTGGCTGGCGGGCTCCTGACAAGGTGGTGGTGCCGGTGGCCTCCGGCTCATTGCTGACCAAGATCCACAAGGGTTTCTGGGAACTGGGCGAGGTGGGGCTCATCCGCCGCAAGGCGCCGGTGGTATATGGCGCCCAGGCCGAGGGCTGCGGCCCGGTGGCCGCCGCCTTCAAGGAGGGGCTGGAGCACGTCAAGCCCTGCAAGCCCGACACCATCGCCAAGTCCCTGGCCATCGGGAATCCCGCCGACGGCGTCTTCGCGCTGGAGGTGGCCCGCGCCACAGGGGGCGTCATCGAGAGCGTCACCGAGCAGGAGATCGTGGACGGAATCAAGCTGCTGGCCGAGACCACCGGCATCTTCACCGAGACTGCCGGCGGCGTCACCACGGCGGTCCTGGCCAAACTGGCCGCCGCGGGCAGGATCTATCGGGATGAGGAGGTGGTCCTTTTCATCACCGGCGACGGCCTCAAGACCCTGGACGCGGTTGCCGGCACCCTGGAAACTTTCGAGATCGATCCGAATTTCTCCCAGTTTGAGGAAGAAGTGCTGGAGAACGTGGTGAAGTCTACTTAACCGTCATCCGAGCATAGCGATGGATCTGCTTTTTATTTTACGGGCTGACTGAGAAAGGAGAGTCAAATTGAGCGTCAAGATAAGGATTCCTTCCCAGCTTAGAAACCTCACCGGCGGCGAGGGCATGGTTGAGACTGATGCCGGCACCGTGGGGAGGATCATCATGGAGCTGGAGAACCTTCACCCCGGCATCGCCGAGCGCCTGCTGGACGGCGGCGAGGTGCGCCGCTTCATCAACATCTACGTCGACGGAGACGACATCCGTTTCGACAAGGGGCTCGATACCAGTGTCGCCGACGGCTCCGAGATCAGCATCGTGCCGGCGGTGGCAGGCGGCTAGAAGGGATTGACATCAACTCTCTGCCGCGCTTTCAAGCAGCCGGCGCATCTTCTCCGGATCAAGCGCGATCCCCGGCGCGTCCCTGCCGCTGGCAATGAACTTCTCGACCTCCGCGGCAAGCCTCCGGGTCTGCTCTTTTCTGGCCTCTTCGTCAAGAGGTTTTTCACCCTGCAGCTTGGTGTTCCCTTCGGACCACCCCTCAGCAAAGTACCAGTCCTTGAACGTGGTAAATCCGCTTCGGTACAGCAGGTGCCCCAGCCCCGTCAGTACCGGGGGCACGCCTTTTTCGAGAGCCTTGGCGGTCCTGGAGTGCTCCTTCAGCCCGTACTCGACCATGATGCGGCCGCCGGCGGGAACGAGGCCGGAAAGCAGCCGGAAGAGCGATTCCTCGGCTTCGGTGCCGGAGAGGTCGAGGGAGCTGTCTTCCCCGTCCGGGCCGGTGCACGCCACATCAGGGCTGTAAGCGACCTCCATCCAGGGGTTGATATGCCTGCCCCGCCCGGCAAAGAAGATTCCGCTGATGACCGGCCGGCGGGACCTGCACCCACCGTCCCTGACGAGATGGATTTTAAAGTACCTCTCTTCGGGGAAACGGAAGGGGGCGATGCCGGCGAGCTCGGTGGTGAAACCGTCAACCGGCTTGCCGTCCACGCTGCTTCTCAGAAGCCGCTCGATATCATTCCCACCACTCAAGGGCGGCTCATTCCTCCGTGGGAGAAAAGCGGTCCTCGAGTCTTTCCATCAACTTGGGCATGGTCGTGTATTCCATCTCATCGAGGCCGAGCCGGTGAGGCTCGAATGGCCCGTGCCGGCGGATGTAATCGGTGACTTCATTGCACTTCGCCCTGGCCCTGTCGAAGGCAGGGTCGTCAAACATGTCCCTGGGCCCTACCAGCTGTCCGTCCGCCAGCTGAAAGCCGTAGGCCGTGACCCGGGGGGGTCCGTCAAACCGGGTCGGATGGGAATACCTGAACGAGCAGGGCATGAGGGGTCCATGATGAGATCCCCGCATCCAGCCGGACACCAGATACGGCATGGCGAACGGCTCCAGCACTTCCCCGACGGCGGGCAGTCCGCTCTGGGCCCTTACAATCATCACCGGGTCGTCTTTGCCCACGTACCTCCCGGCCAGCAGGCTGAGGCGCTGCGTCGATGTGGCGGCGCAGATGAGATCATCGATGTTGCGGAAAACGTGTTTGATCACGAATCTGCTGGGTGCGCCAATGAACATGAGCAGCGCGTAATAGTCCGCAGGACAGGACAGCATAACCGTTCTCTTCTTGATCAGATCCTGGACCTCGAATGAGAACCCGTCCGTCATCTTGGGATCGATGACAAGTCCGGCGGTGTTAAAAGGATCGGCGAAGATCTTGAAGAGCGGATAGTTCCAGGCGCCCGGCTCCGTCTTGTCGGCCAGGAAACAGATGATGGGATCGCTGGGCCTCTCCTCTATCTCCATCTCGGCGACCCCGGGACCCATGCCCCTGACGTTGCCCGAAAAAGCTTCGGAGAGGAGGTCCTGCCCGGCGCCGTATTGCTTGTACTTTTTGGCCGCCTCGGTCATGGCCAGAAAGGTGTCCCAGGCGAACTTGTGCACCGGCTCCGCGTCGACACCCTTGTCGTGGGTCATGATCAGGGATGTGTCGTCCCCGGCCTTGCCCACCCGGTAATCGACCAGCAGCCCGTCCGCTTTTGCCCCGGCCAGCCTCTCTTCGGCGGTTTCGATCAAGGCGGGATGGACATCGCCGTGCCCGACAAATCCGCCCACATCCGCCTTGATAATGCTTATGGTGATCTTTCCAGCCATCGAACCTCCCCAAGAAGACCATTTACCTGTTGCTGGTCTTCTACCCCCAAACACCGGTTCCATACCCTTGAGAAGTTTACGGCCTCATCCTGATGGCTGCCGCTTGGAGAGGAATGTTTTCCGGAGAAAAACAGCGGGACTTCGGGAAGGTCTTTGCCGCCGGGAAGGGGATTTTGAGCCTAGCGGGAAACGGGCTTGCCCGCACGGTTGCGGGCGGCCACCCTGGAGACGGCCTTGCTTTTTCCGCCTGGCTTCCTGCTGATTTTGCTGACGCTTGCCTTGGTGGAGGCCTTTCTGGCGCTTCCGGCAGCCGTCTTTTTTGTGGCTTTTTTCGCGGCCTTTTGTTTCGCTGGTTTTTTGGCGGAAGCGGTTTTCGCGGCGGTATTTCTTCCGGCGAAGAGAGAGCCGTTAGCGAGGGCGGCTTTCAGCACATCGTGAATCTCATCGGCCAGGACGAATTTCATCTCCTTCCTCAGTTTTTCAGGAATGTCGTCCAGGTCCTTCTCGTTCTCCCGCGGCAGCACCACCGTGTCGAGCCCCGCTCTGCGGGCCGCCAGCACCTTCTCCTTGACGCCGCCGATAGGCATGACCCGGCCGCTCAGCGTCACCTCGCCGGTCGTAGAGACGTTGGAGTGCACCGGCTCGCCCATGGCCAGCGACGCCAGAGCCGTGGTCATGGTGACCCCCGCCGAGGGGCCGTCCTTGGGGATGGCGCCCGCGGGCACATGCACGTGTATGTCATTCTTCTGGAAATAATCGTCCGGGATGCCCAGTTCTCCAGAATGGGATCGGACCCATGAGAGCGACGCCTGTCCCGATTCCTTCATGATGTCCCCCAGCTGGCCGGTCAGGGTCAGGCGGCCGTTTCCGGGCATGCTGGTGGCCTCGATAAAGATGATATCGCCTCCGTTGGGCGTCCAGGCCAGGCCAGTGGCAACTCCTGGCTCGGAGGTCATGCGGCGCGCCTCCGAGAAGAAACGCTTCTTGCCCAGATACTTGAGCACTGCCTTCTCGGTGATGTTGAATTTTCCCTTCTTGCCTTCCGCTATCTCCCTGGCCACTTTGCGGCATACGGAACCTATCTCGCGCTCCAGGTTCCTCAAGCCAGCCTCACGGGTGAAGTCCTGGATGATCTTGAGGATGGCCTTGTCGGTAAACGTGATGCGCTTGGGATCGAGACCGTTGGCCTCAGTCTGCTTCTTGATGAGATACTTCTTGGCGATGTTGATCTTCTCTTCCTCGGTGTAGCCGGAGAGCTCGATGACCTCCATGCGGTCTCTGAGCGCCGGCGGCACCGGATCGAGGATGTTGGCCGTGGCGATGAACAGCACCTTGCTAAGATCGTAGGGCAGGTCCAGGTAGTGGTCGCGGAAGCTGAAATGCTGCTCCGGATCGAGGACTTCCAGCAGGGCCGATGACGGATCGCCCCGGAAGTCGGCGCCCAGCTTGTCCACCTCGTCGATCATGAACACCGGGTTATTGGAATCGGAGTCGCGGATGGCGCGAATGATCGTGCCAGGCATGGCGCCGATGTATGTCCGCCGGTGGCCGCGGATCTCTGCCTCGTCCCTGACGCCGCCGACGGAGATGCGGATAAACTTGCGCCCCAACGCCCGGGCGATGGAGTGGCCCAGCGAAGTCTTGCCCACACCCGGGGGCCCCACGAAACAGAGAATCGGACCGGCCATGTCCTTCTTCAGCTTGGCCACTGAGAGATATTCCAGGATCCGGTTCTTGACCTTCTCCAGGTCGTAATGATCCTCGTCCAGGATCCTTTGGGCCCGCTCGATATCGAGAATGTCCTCCGTGCCCCGGTCCCAGGGGATAGTGATCAGCCAGTCGAGGTAAGTGCGGATCACCGAGTATTCGGCGGCGGCCGGCTGCAGCTTGGAGAGCCGGTCCAGCTCCCGCCGGGCCTGCTTGTCCACCTCCTCGGGAAGCTTCAGCTCATCTATCTTGGTCCTCAGCTCATTGACCTCCGCGGTGATCTCGTCGACCTCGCCCAGTTCCTCCTGGATCGCCTTCATCTGCTGCCTGAGGAAATATTCGCGCTGGGTCTTGTCCATCTCGCTCTGGACCTCAGACTGGATCTTGCTGCCCAGCTCGAACACCTCCAGCTCCCGGTTGAGGATGACGGTGAGGCGCCTGAGACGCTTCTCGACGTCGAGTTCCTCCAGCAGCTCCTGCTTTTCCTCGGTCTTGATCTTCATGGCCGATGCGATCAGATAGCACAGGGCGCTCGGGTCCTCCACGTTGGAGACTGCCATCTGCAGCTCTTCCGGCAGATACGGAACCAGGCCGATGATCTTGGTGAAGATATTCTGCAGATTGCGGGAAAGGGCCTCGACCTCGCGGGTCACCTCGACTTTGTCTTCCAGGACCTCCACGCGGGCCACAAGGTACGGCTCGGTCTGCTGGTAATCGACTACCCGGATGCGTTTGACGCCCTGCACGAGAATTCTCAGCGATCCGTCGGGGACTTTCAGCATCTTGTGAATGATGGCCGCGGTGCCGATCTGGTGCACGTCATCCGGGCCGGCGACCTCGACCTCCGGCCGCTTTATGGAGACCAGGCCCACCATCTTGTCCTTGTGCAGGACATCATCGATGAGCCGCACCGAGCGTTCCTGCCCCACTGCCAGCGGCGTCACCGTCTCCGGGAAGACCACCGTCTCCCGGAGCGGCAGGATAGGGATAACGTCCGGAATCTCTTCCGTGAACTTGACCGGCGCCTCAGTTATGCTGCTTTCCATCTCCATATCCCGTATCGTGGGTTATTTCTTCTTCCTGACAGTGATCGGAACATTGATGGCCGCCGACCGCTTTTCAGTCACCGGCAGCTCGATGGTCAGGAATCCGTCCTTGTATCCCGCTACCGACTTCTCCACGTCCACCGCGATGGGCAACATGATCTTCCGCCGGAAGCGCCCGTAATCGATCTCCATCTGCTGATAGACCTTCTCCCCCCCGCGGCTGGTGTCCAAACGGCTCCCCTCCACGATCAGGGTCTTGTCTTCTATGGTCAGGCTGACATCATCCGGGGAAATGCCGGGAATCTCCAGCTTGACGATAACCGTGTTTTTCTCCTTCAGATAGTAGACATCGGCCAGCGGCTGGAAGGCGCCGCCCTTCATGATGCGCAGCCTGGGGCCGCCGTAGAAGCGGAAGAACATCTCCTCTATCTCCGAGGTGAGGCGCTCAAACTCCGCAAAAGGATTATTCTTCTTGGGAACCATCACGAATCCTCCATCAAAGGGCTGCAGGCATGATCATATGTCGTGCTCTATAAAATATCACACTCAACCGAAGCCGTTAAGAAGCGACGACGCCAAAAGCACCGGCCGGGACACAGCACTTTTTCAGCTGCGGAGATAACGCATGTTTGACTTATATTTATTGCCGGAATCCGGGTTTCCTAATCATCGGGCCGGTTTCACGGCGAACGGCGTGGAATGGCAGTCTCCTTTAGCCGCCGCTGATGCTCATACCCGAATGCCCGGGCCTAGGGAAAGGTGATGAATGTCACGTCGTCGAATTCCGGCTGGCTGCGGATCTCTTCGATAACGTTTTCGGGAATGGGCACGTCGAGGGTGACGCCCATGACCGCCTTGCCCCTGCGCTTCTTCCGGCCCACGTTCATGTTGGCGATATTGATGTTGTTGGCGCCAAGGATGGTGCCCACTTTTCCGATCATGCCGGGCACGTCGTCGTAACGGAAGAAAGCCATGTACCTGGCCGGCTCGATATCGATGTCGTGCCGGTATATCTGCACGAAGCGGGGCTTGTGCTTGGGGCCGATAGTGGTGCCGCCCACCCTTAACTGGCCGCGCCGGTCCTCAGACATCACGGTGATCAGATTGGTAAAATCCACCGCCTGGCGGCTGCGGGACTCGGTCACCTTAAGGCCACGCTCCTCGGCGATCCATTCGGCGTTCACGTAATTGACCGTGTCTTCCACCCGGCCCTCCAGGGCTCCCTTGAATACGGCCACCGTCAGGATCCGGGTATCGTGTTCGGCCAGGGCGCCCTGGAACTTGATGTCGAACTGCTCCAGCGGCCCGTCGGCTATCTCGACGATGAGGCGGCCCAGTTTTTCGCAGAGCGGCAGGTAGGGAGCCATTACATTCAGATCTTCGGGGCTGACTGCCGCGATGTTGATCGCGTTACTGACAAACTGTCCTTTTAGCGCGGCGGCCACCTGCTCGGCGATGATGGTTCCGGCCCGGTCCTGCGCCTCGAGAGTGGAGGCTCCCAGATGGGGAGTGGCCACCACGTTGTCGAAATCCAGCAGCGGGTTGTCCAGCGCCGGCTCTTTTTCAAAGACGTCCAGGGCGGCTCCGGCCACCTTGCCCGATTCAAGCGCCCTGGCCAGCGCCTCCTCGTTGATGATCCCCCCCCGGGCGCAGTTGATGATTCGCACCCCTTGCTTCATCTTCCTGAACGCGGCCTCGTCCAAGAAACCGTGTGTCTCGGGGCTCTTGGGCAGGTGCACGGTGATGAAATCCGCGACCTTGTAAAGGTCGTCGACATCGCTGACGCCCGTGACTCCCAGGTCCTCGAAACGGGACTGGCTGACAAACGGATCGTAGGCCACGACTTTCATTTTCAGCCCCTTGGCGCGCTGGGCCACCAGGACGCCGATGCGGCCGAAGCCGATCACGCCCAGGACCTTGTCGGCCAGCTCCACGCCACCGAACCTGGAGCGCTCCCAGAGGCCCGCCTTCAGCGACCCGTGCGC
Source organism: Thermoleophilia bacterium (assembly GCA_014859345.1). Classification (GTDB taxonomy): domain Bacteria; phylum Actinomycetota; class Thermoleophilia; order BMS3ABIN01; family BMS3ABIN01; genus Kmv30. The sequence continues at coordinate 29,850 of JACUUL010000012.1, read as the reverse complement.
CTGGGGAATATTGCGGCTCTGGGCCAGCAAAAGCCCCAGAGTGTGCTCGGCTGCCGCCACGATGTTGCTCTGAGGCGCGTTGGCTACGATGATGCCCTTCTTGGTAGCCGCCCTCACATCGATATTGTCCACTCCAATGCCGGCCCTGCCGATGATACAAAGGTTTTTCGCCGCTTCGATAATGTCGGCTGTCATCCTGGTGGCGCTGCGGATGATGATGGCGTTGTACTTGCCGATTTCCTTCTTCAGCTGGGACTGATTCATGTCCAGGCGGACATCGACTTCGAACTCCTTCTTCAAAAGGTCGATGCCGCTCTGGGCGATCTTTTCCTTGATCAGCACCCGGGTTTCTTTACTGGCCGGCGGGCGTGCCGGCGCCTTCTTTGCCGCCGCTTTCTTTCCGGCCGCGGCCGGCTTTTTCCGTGAGGCCGGCGGCTTCGCCGTACTGGCTTTCTGACTCAAATCCCTTCCTCCCCGAAAATCTGCTCCGCCCTGGCCGTGCCCGCTCCCGGGTCGACCTGGAAACCAAGCTCCCTGAGAGCCAGCTCCATCGCGGAAAGGGCCACGACGATGTCGGAATAGTTGTAATAACCGCAGTGGCCGACGCGGAAGATCTTCCCGCTTATGGGACCCTGGCCGCCGGCAAGCTGCACCCCGTACTTGTCCCTGGTAAGCCGCCTCAGCTGCTTGTCATCTATTTTCTCAGGCACCCTGACGGCGGTCACCGAGCTGGACCTGTCGTCATCAGGCGAGAAGAGTTCGAGACCCATGGCTTTAACCGCCTCGCGGCAGGCGCGGCCCATGACGCGATGGCGGTGAAACAGCTTCTCGAGTCCCTCTTCACGTATGAGGGCCAGCGCGGCGTCCAGTCCCGCTATCAGCGAAACCGCCGGCGTGTAAGGAGTCTGGGGGTCGGCGGCCGCGAGAGCCTTGCGCGCCTTCCGCCAGTCGAAATAATATTTGGGCAGCTTCGACCTCTCCGCCATGGCCCAGGCTTTGTCGCTGACGCTGGCAAAAGCCAGTCCCGGAGGAGTCATCAAAGCCTTCTGGGAGCCGGCCACCACCACATCCACCTGCCAGGCGTCGGTCTTGAGCTCGGCGGAGCCCATGCCGCTTATGGAATCGGCCACCAGAACGGCGTCGGAATCTTCAACGATCGCGCCGATGGCCTGCATATCATTGACAGCTCCCGTTGAGGTCTCGCTATGCGTCACAAAAACGGCCTTGTAGTTCGCGCTGCTCCTCAGGGCTTTCTCGATGTCTTCAGGCTCAACCGGCCTCCCCCATTCGAATTCGAGGTAGTCGTGAACCAGCCCGTAGACCCCGGCAAGGTCGCGCCAGCGCTCGCCGAACTTGCCGCAGGAAGCGATGAGGACCTCGTCGCCGGGCGATAGCAGGTTGACCACGGCGGATTCCATGGCTCCCGTGCCGGACGACGTGAAACAGAGGACATCGTTTTCCGTCTGATAGACGTGCTTCAGGTTTTCCAGCACCCGGGAAAATATCGCCGAATATGCCGCGGTGCGGTGGTGGACGATCGGCTGTGCCCCGGCCAGCAGCACCTCCGGGGGGATCTGGGTGGGGCCTGGAGTCATCAGGTATTTTTTAATCATATATTATCCTTTGACAGTTTCATCCTGGGCATTTTTCTGTCATCACGGCGGAGGATCCGTGAGCTCAACAGATTCTTCGGCCGCTCCGCACCCTCAGATTTTACCGGCTTCAGTGATCCTCAACGACACTTTGCCGCTTCAGACCTCTTCGCCGTCAAGCTTCGCCTCCGGTTCGATCCAGCTCATCATGCTGCGCAGCTTCCTGCCGACGATCTCGATCTGGTGATGCGCCTCGCGGCTTTGCCTGGCATTGAAGGAGGGCCTTCCCGCCTTGTTTTCCAGGATCCACTCCCGGGCAAAATCGCCGTTCTGGATCTCGCTCAGGATGCACTTCATCTCGGCGCGGGTCCGGTCGCTGATGATGCGCTTGCCCCGGGTGATGTCCCCGTACTCCGCGGTGTCGGATATGCTGTGGCGCATGCCGGTTATGCCTTTCTCATACATAAGGTCAACAATCAGCTTCAGCTCGTGCAGGCACTCGAAATAAGCGATCTCAGGCTGGTAACCGGCCTCCACCAGGGTCTCAAAGCCTGCGCGCACCAGCTCGCTGGCGCCGCCGCAGAGAACCACCTGCTCGCCGAAGAGGTCGGTTTCCGTCTCCTCGGCGAAGGTAGTCTCTATGACGCCGGCCCGGGTGGCGCCGATGCCTTGAGCGTAAGCCAGCCCCAGTTCCTTGGCCTGGCCGCTGGCGTCCTGATGAATGGCGATCAGAGCGGGCACGCCGCGGCCCTCGGTATACTGCCGCCGCACCAGATGTCCCGGGCCCTTGGGAGCGACCATGACCACGTCGACATCTGCCGGCGGCACTATTTGGTTGAAATGGATGTTGAACCCATGCGCGAACATCAGGACATCTCCGGCCTTGAGGCCGAGCGCGACCTCCTTTTGATAAGTCTCAGCCTGGGAGTGGTCGGGAGTCAGGATCATGATCATGTCGGCAATCTGGGCTGCTTCCACAACCGGCTTGACCTTGAGCCCGGCCTCCTCGGCCTGCGGCCAGCTGAAACTGGCATGCCTGAGGCCCACTATTACATCGATGCCGGAATCCTTCAGGTTCAGCGCGTGGGCATGCCCCTGGCTGCCGTAGCCGATGATCGCCACTGTCTTGTCCTTGATGAGATCGAGATTGGCATCTTTTTCGTAATACATGTTCCTCCTCGATGGAGTTACCGGTTTCCGATTATTTGCCGGCGCCCGGGGGCAAACCTGATTTGGCGAAGACGCAGATACGTCGTGCCGCTCTCCTCAGGATTACATCAGCCAGGACTCCCCGGGATGGCGATTACATCTCTCTACTTCTGTCCACGCTCGATGGCGATGCGCCCGGTCCGCACGACTTCAACCACGCCATGCGGAAAAAGCAGCCTCTCGAGCGCGTCAATCTTTTCGTATGTTCCCGTGATCTCGATCGTGAGCGTGTTTCTGCCCACGTCCAGAATGTTGGCACGGAATATTTCCGCCAGCTGCATGATCTCGGCGCGGTTGCCGGCGTCCGATTTCACCTTGATCAGGGCCAGCTCGCGGGCCACCGTATTCTCGGGGTCGAGATCGGTGATCTTGATGACGTTGATCAGCTTGTGCAGCTGTTTGGTCACCTGCTCGATCGGGTGCTCGGCAGCGGATACCGTGATCGTCATCCGGGAAACATCGGGATCCTCGGTGACGCCCACTGCCAGGCTGTCGATGTTAAAGCCACGACGGGAGAACAGTCCGGCTATCCTGGCCAGGGCGCCGGGCTTGTTTTCGACTAAAACCGATAATGTGTGCTTCATGGTTTGAGTTCCTTCGCTCTTTCGCGACTGGCTCCGGCTCCCGCCACGGCAAACAACCTGGCACAATCCTTCCTGATGATGCTCTCTTTCGAAGTCACTGGCTGTTCCCGCCCTCCTACTTGTGACCCCCGATCATTTCCTCTATGGACTTGCCAGCCGGGACCATCGGAAACACGTTCTCCTCGGCCCTTACCTTGAAATCCAGCACCGCCGGTTTTTTCGCCTTGATGGCGGTGCGGATGGCGTCGGCGACATCCTTCTTTTCGGTTATGGTGATGCCCAGCGCGCCGTAGGCGTCGGCCAGGGCGGCGAAATCCGGCTGGCATGAGATGATCGTCTCGGAGTAGCGCTTGTTCCAGAACAGCTCCTGCCATTGCCGGACCATGCCCAAAAAACCATTGTTGAGGATGCAGACGATCACCGGGATGTCGTAGCAGACGGCGGTCGCCAGCTCCTGGATGGTCATCTGGAAAGAGCCGTCTCCGGCGATATCGATGACGGTCTTGTCCGGGCGGCCCACCTTGGCGCCGATGCTGGCCGGAAAACCGAAACCCATGGTGCCCAGTCCGCCCGAGCTGATGAAATGCCTCGGTTTCTTATGCTTGTAAAAAAGCGCCGACCACATCTGGTTCTGGCCCACCTCGGTGACGATGATGGCGTTTCCCCTGGTGACGCGGTCGATCTCCTCCACCACGAACTGGGGCATAATCGAGCCTTCCTCGTCCTGATAGGAGAGCGGATGCTTCTTCTTCCATGTATTGATCTGGTCGATCCAGGCCGCTGTCTTCCTGGCATCTCGCTTCATCGACTTAAGCTCCGCCACCAGGCCGGCCAGGACATTTTTGGCGTCGCCCACGATGGGAATGTCGATGAGTACGTTCTTGCTGATCTCAGCGGGGTCCAGATCAATATGAATCTTCTTGGCATGCCGGGCGAAGGTTGACAGCTTGCCGGTCACCCGGTCGTCAAAGCGGGCCCCAACCCCGATCAGCAAGTCGGAATGGGTCACCGCGTAATTGGCGTAGCCGGTGCCGTGCATGCCGAGCATCCCCAGCGACAGGACATTGTCCTCGGGAAAGGTGCCGATGCCCATGAGCGTGGTAGCCACCGGTATCTTCATCAGTTTGGCCAGGGCCTGCAGCTCCTTCTCGGCGCCAGCAGTGATAACGCCGCCGCCCACATAGAGCACCGGTTTCTCAGCCGCTGTGATGGCTCTGGCCGCCGCCCTGATCTGCTTTTTATGGCCCTTCAGGGTTGGCCTGTATCCAGGCAGATCAATCTTTTTGCCCTCAACGTAATCGATCTCGGCGTTCTGCATGTCCACCGGGATGTCGATGAGTACCGGGCCGGGACGTCCGGAGGAAGCGATATAAAAAGCCTCCTTGATGACCCGGGGGATGTCCTTGGGGTCCTTGATCAGGTAGCTGTGCTTGACGATGGGCTGCGTAATGCCGGTGATGTCGACCTCCTGAAACGCATCCGTGCCGATGAGGTCGCTGCGCACCTGGCCAGTGATGGCCACTATGGGTGTCGAATCCAGATAGGCGTTGGCGATGCCGGTCACCAGATTGGTGGCGCCGGGGCCGCTGGTGGCTATGCAGACGCCTGTCTTGCCGGTGGCCCGGGCGTAGCCATCGGCCATGTGCGCCGCCCCCTGCTCGTGACGGACCAGGTAATGACTGAGGTCAGAATCGAACAGGGCATCATAAAGAGGGATGACGACCCCGCCCGGAAGGCCGAAGATGACCTCCGTGCCGGCGGCCTTGAGCGATTCGATTATTGCTTCTGAGCCTTTCATAAAACCGGTGCTTCCTTGTTTCTTGTCAGGAACCCGCCGTCCAGGGAAACGCGTCGCGCGGCGCCTCATCCTGAATGGCTGTCTTCTCGGGGATGACAACCGTGCCCCTGGCGATGAAGCCGGTGCCTCTTCGCCAAAATGACGTCCTCCTATTCCACGACCGCGCCCCGTTCGGCGCCGTTTACTAGCTTAACATATCTGCCAAGAAATCCGCTGCTGTACCGGGGTTCGCGCGGCTGCCAGGCGGACCCCCGGGATTTCATCTCCTCTTCGCTGATCAACAGGTTCAATTGCCGCTTAGGAATGTCGATCTCTATCTCATCCCCGTCCTTGATCAGGGCTATCGGTCCACCGTCAAAGGCTTCCGGCGCCACATGGCCGATGCTGGCGCCACGGGTGGCTCCGGAGAATCGCCCGTCAGTTATGAGCGCCACCCGGCGGTCGAGTCCGGCCCCCGCGATGGCGGATGTTGGTGTCAGCATCTCCGGCATTCCCGGGCCGCCCTTCGGGCCCTGATAGCGGATCACCACGACGCTGCCGCCTTTTATCCGGCCCTGTTCGATGGTCTTGACCAGCTTTGGCTCATCCTCAAACACCATGGCCGGCCCACGGTGCCTGAGCATCTCGGGCAGGACCGCCGATTCCTTGACTACGGCGCCGTAAGGAGCAAGGTTGCCGAACAGCACAGCCAGCCCGCCCGTTTCATGGTAGGCCCTTTCCACCGGGCGGATGACTTCCTGATCAATGACCGAGGCGGAAGCAACGGCCTCGGCGATGCTTTCTGATGCCACGCTCCGCGCCGATCCATCCAGTTTGCCGGCGTCCAGCAGCGTCTTCATAAGCGCCGCGACGCCGCCAGCCGCGTGCAGGTCCTGCATGTGATGGACCCCCGCGGGGCTCAATGAGCAGAGATGCGGCGTTGCCGCCGTGATTTCGTTGATGACGCCGATGTCGAACGCAACCCCCGCCTCATGGGCGATGGCGGCCAGGTGCAGCACGGTGTTCGTAGAGCAGCCCATGGCGGAATCGACGGCGAGCGCGTTCCGGATGGCGCGGCCGTCCACGATGTCCCTGGGTTTCACATCGCCCATAACAAGTTCCACAACCCGCCGGCCGGAGTCGCGCGCCAGCCTGAGACGGTCGGCATAAACCGCGGGGATGGTTCCGTTGCCGGGCAGGGCCAGCCCCAGCGCCTCAGTCAAACAGTTCATGGAGTTGGCGGTGAAAAGACCCGCGCAGGAGCCACAGCCGGGACAGGCGCAGCCCTCCACCCGCTTCAGGCCCTCCTCATCCAGGTTGCCGGTGAGCGCGGCGCCTACCGCTTCAAAAACATTGTGAAGATCGATCTTTTCCCCCCGGTACTCGCCGGCCAGCATGGGACCTCCGCTCACGACGATGGCAGGGATGTTGACACGCGCCGCGGCCATCAACATGCCGGGAACCACCTTGTCGCAGTTGGGGACCAGGACGAGGCCATCCAGAACATGCGCCCGGGCCATGACTTCCACCTCGTCCGCGATCAGCTCACGGCTGGGCAGAGAAAATCGCATTCCTTCATGGTTCATGGCAATGCCATCGCAGACGCCGATGCCGCCGAACTCCAGCGGAACGCCGCCGGCGGCCCATATGCCCGCCTTGACCTCTTCCGCCACCCGGCGCAGGCCGGTGTGACCGGGGATGACCTCGTTGAACGAGTTGGCCACCCCGATGAAGGGAAGTCCCATTTCCCGCTCTCCCAGGCCCAGCGCCTTCAGCAGCGAGCGTTGGGGCGCCCTGGCAATTCCTTTGGTTATCTCATCGCTTCGCAGACTCACAGAATCTCTTCAAGATGGGTGACAAGGGAAGACATATCTTATCTCAAGCCAGGCCACTTCACAAAGTTTGACCGGCCGGCAAACTCAGGCAAAAAAAGAGAGCGAGATCCTCTCTCCCGGGGCGTGAAACCGGGGTGTCGGCCCTCATATGCCCGCAGAGCTTCCCTTTGACAAAGTGGTTGTCATGGGGAAGAGGCCATCTCCCGGATTTGGAAGTTGAGGTGACATCCCCGCAGGCTAGCGCCGGATGATTCCCAGGGCAGCCTTGACAGTGCGGACCATCTGCTCAGGATCGAAGGGTTTGGTGATATGGCCCCTCGCGCCCAGATCAACCCCCTTCTGCAGATCCTCCTGTTCGCCCTTGGCCGTGAGCATGATTATGGGGATGTTCCGCAGTTCGGAATCCGCAGCCATCTCTTCAAGCACTTCGATGCCGTCCTTGCCCGGCATCATGATGTCGAGCAGAACCAGGTCCGGCTTCGACTCCCTCATCATCTTCATGGCTTCGATGCCGTCCACAGCTTCGCTGACCTCGAATCCATCGATCTCCAGGTTGGCCCGCACCAGCGCCCGCAGGGAAGCTTCGTCATCGACGATCATGACCTGTTTCGCGTTTTTTTCACCGTTCATGCGACCACATCCCCGGGGATGATGTTCAGGAAGCTACTTTTTTGCGTGGTTCAGCTCCTGCCTGGTCCGCTTGTGCCACGGGCAGCCGGAAATAAAACCGGCTGCCGGCTCCCGGCTGTGATTCGGCCCATATCTCGCCACCCATCTGCTCGATCAGATTCCTGCTCACGTACAGGCCGAGACCCGTGCCGGCGGCGCCCCTCTTGCCGCCGGGGGAAGCCCGGAAGAACCGCTCAAAGATATGCGGCAGATTCTCTTCGCTGATTCCCACGCCCTGGTCTGCCACCAGAAACCGGATATAGCCCTCGGATTCGGCCGCCGATACCGACACCTCTCCCCCGTCGGGCGAGTACTTGACGGCGTTGACCACCAGATTAAGGAGAACCTGGTGCAGCTTGTCCGAATCCGCCATCACCAGGCTAATATCGTCAGGCACATTTATTTCGAACCTGTGAATGGATGTCAAGCTGGACACGTTCCGGACCACTTCCCTGACCGTGGGCTCAACCGCCACGGGCCTGAGGTCGAGCCGCAGGCTGCCTGCCTCGATGCGGCTGACGCTGAGCACGTCCTCGATCAGCCGCGCCAGCCTCTCCCCTTCCCGGACGATCTCTGTCAGAAACGACTCGCGGCTCTCTTCAGAGAAGTTGGCATCCGCCCTGAGCAGCGTCTTGGCGAACCCGAGGATGGACGTGAGCGGCGTCCTCAACTCGTGCGAGACAGTGGCCACGAAGTCGGACTTCATTCGATCGATTTCCTTGTATTCTGATATGTCCCGGAAGACGTGGACGATGCCGGCGGTCTCGCCGCTATCACGGATCGGCGCGGCGCTCACTGACAGCCATATGCGGTCGCCATTCTTGCGGCATGTCAGCAGTTCGTAGCCCACGCCGGATGATCCCGGCTCGAACTCCACCATTGTGTCACAGAGAGGCGTGCAGATCGGGTTCCCGCCTTCTTCGGCAGGCTTCATGGCGTCACGGCAGACGCGGCCGACCATCTCTTCCTTGGTAAATCCGGTAATCAACTCAGCCGCCTGGTTCCAGAGAACAATCTTATCATTATTATCAACCACGTATACGCCATCGGCGACGCTGGACAGGACGGCTGCCGTCTTCTCTTTCTCGTGAAGTACCTCGCGCATCTTCTGGGCCAGCCGTTCATTGGTGCGGCCCAGGTCCAGGTTGCGTTCCTTGACCTGGGTGACCAGGAGGTTTACCAGCCCTCCGGCTATGAGCATGAACAGTATCTGGGTGAGTACGTGAGTTATGTGGAACTGGCCGTATCCGCGTTCATAAAGGAAAGGCATCGCAAGGCTGCCGATAACCATGACCGACACCAGGCCAAAGCCCCTGAAGGAAAAGAAGTAGGCTGCCCAGATCGCGATTAAAAAATACAGCTGCGAGTAAGGGCTTTCCATGCCGCCGGTCACAAAGATCAGGGTGGCGATATGGGAGCATCCCAGGCCTGCCATTATGTAAAAAAGCTTGTATGAGAACCTCTGCCAGGGCGCCAGCATGAGCACCAGAGAAGACAGCAGGCCCCCGGCGACAAGCAACATCACCGGCGTGAGGTTCATCTCCTGCTCAACAGGCAGGAAGACTCCGATCAGAACAACGATAATTCCCAGCCAGTACAGCCAGGCGGCCGACTTGGCCATCCTCACCTGGCGGGGATCTCGTTGACTGATGATTAAGCGGTTAGCCAAAATTGCCATACCCTGCCGGAAGTCCCAGACATTATTCCCGTTTATGGAGATTTTTACTTTATCTCCAAAAGGCTTCTTTATTCATCAATATTATACAGTTTACGGCTTCCAGTTCCGCACGGAAACCAGCGAACATTTTGTTAAAGTCCGGCAGGATTCTGCCGATAAAAATTACATGTTTATGGCTAAACTCGATTTTTCTATGCCGGGATATGCACAGAATTCCGCAAATATCCAGTGAACACGGCAAAATTACGGTTCTGGGAGTTGGCGTTGCCGCCCTCTCGATGCTGATTGCGGTGGTAAACGTCTATCTTTTCACAGCCGCCGGCAGGACAATGCTCCCGAATCCCGTCACGGTGGGGATAACCGTTCCCGCGCTTCCGGTACCCCACACCACCCCTCTGTTGCCGCTGAGGGCCGTTGTGGACGCGGCGCCTCCGCCATTGGCTCAGGCGACCGGTCAGCCCGCAATGACTGAATCGGCCCAGATGCTGGCGGATACGAGCTGGGAGATTGGCGAATTTCTGGTTGTGCGGTCTCCCGCCGCGGCCGATGTTCCTCCCGAGCCCGCCGAGGCTTCGCCGCCAGAGCCTGTCATCCTGGAACAGCCTCAGCCTGATGTGCCTCAGTTGGCCGACATTGATGATTGGAACCAGGGCAGTGACCCCGGAAACGGCAATTCTGGAAACGGTGCAGCGGCTTCCAGCCCAGGCGCCGGCCTGGACAAGGAAAAGAAGGAAAAAAAGGAAAATCAGGATAAGGCCAAGCTCCAGAGCAACGGGCAAGGCAACGGACAAAAGAAGTGACTGGCGGGCGGCCAGCCTAAGCGCCAGTAACCCGGTTCTTACCTGCCTTCTTGGATAGATAGAGCGCTTCGTCGGCGCGCGCCAGCAGATCGGTATGATTATCCGCGTCATCGGGAAAACCGGCGACGCCTATGCTCGCGGTAACGCGCACCTCAGGGTAATTCTCGAGTTTGATGCCGGCTATCACCCGCTTGAGCTTCTCCATGACGCCCAGCGCCGCCTCTTTGTTAGTTTCTGGCATGACCACGGCAAATTCTTCGCCCCCGTATCTGGCCACGATATCCGCGCGGCGGATATTCGCCTTCAGGATCTCAGCAACAGCCTTCAACAGCTCATCGCCGGCCGGATGGCCATATTTGTCATTGACAAGCTTGAAGTCATCGAGATCGATGATGGCCAATACGGCCGGATGTTCGTAACGGCGGCTCCTCTCCAACTCATTGCCGAGCGAGTCTATGAGGTATCGGAAATTGTAAAGTCCGGTCATGGGATCGGTGATGGCCAGGTGCCTCTGCAGATCTCCAATGATCAGGTTTTCCAAAGCGCTGGCGGCCTGGATTGTCAAAGAGGTGAGGATCCTCTGGCGGCTTTCTTCAAGAGGGCCAGTGGCGACCGCTACCAGGGCTCCATGTATCTGGTTGTCCTTTAACATGGGGTACGCGCTCATTTCCAGACCATTTTCCAGCCGTCTGACTTTCCTGGCGCCGCCGCTTATTGCCATGTCGAGCGCCAACATGTGGGCCGCCTCACCGGTGGCGCCCGAAAAGAAATCCTCGGGTACGCCCATCGTGACGTTCTCCTGAGCCATGCCTGCCGACGGTGGCCGGCCAGCCGGCCATGATGGATCCGGCTGGGCCCGGCCCTCTTCCGGCCATCCCGGAGCAAACGACTCCACCCAGACGCCTTTGGCGCCGGTAGCCAGCATGGCGGCGTTCGCCGTAACTTCGAGCAGGCGCTTCCGGTCGGCCGTCGAGCCCAGGATGTCACCCGCGTAGGACAGCGCCAGCAGAAGCTGCCCGCGGGATTCTTCAATGTCAGCGATGTATCTGACGATGCTGTCCTGCATCTTGTTGAAGGAGCCGGCCAGGCTGCCTATCTCATCCCCGGATCTGACCTCAACCCGGCGCTCAAGGTCGCCCTGGATGCCGGCGGCAATAGCCGCGTTCAGCTCCCTGAGAGAGCCTGTGATGTTCCGGGCCATGAGGAATCCCAGGGATCCCGCCGCGGCAACTACCAGCAACGCGAATACGGCGCCCATCATCAGGACTCTTATGGATGCCGCGCTGACCACATCCGTGGATATCCCTGTAAACAGAACGGCTTCCTGGCTGGTGATCGCGGCCGGCAGCCTTATCGATGAAGAAAGGTAATCCCTGCCATCGATACGGGCCCGGAAGTATCTGTCACCGGCGGCGCCGTCCATGCCCGCGAGAGGGGCAGGCTCCATGCCCGCTTCCAATGATCCGACCTGGGCCCTGCCATCCCGGAGGATTCCCCACTCGAGCTCCTGGGAGGAAAAGATGTTGGACAGGGCGTCCGCATCGAACGTGCGAAATGCCCTGATTTGCCAGCGGGCCTCGGCAGGACCAAGGGTGACAGTCGAGGCAATGTGTGGAAGGGCAGGCTCCCCGGCGGACCCGGAGCCTGCCCCGGTTACGGCATTTCCGGCCGAATCGACGATGACGACCCCGCTGGCTCCGGAACGCGACATGATTGAATTCAGAATTGCCTGCTGCTCGGAAGCGCTTCCCGTGGCAACCGCGGCAAGATCGGTCGTCTCGATCGCAGCGCTAAAATCGCCGCTCAGTTTCCGGGCATCCGATTCCACCACCGCCAGAGCTGCCGCCATGGCGCTGCTTATGCGGTTTTCATAGCTTTCCCGGCTGGATCGCTCCAGGATCAGGCTGGCGGTGACGGTCGCCACCACAAGAGGCACGAGCACAACCGCCGTGAAGAACAGGTAGAGTTTGTATTGAAGCTTCATGTAAACAGGGAACGCAAGTTGGGCGACATGACAGAGCTCAATTATAACAACGTTGGGCGTTATTCAACGAAGAGCGAGGAATTGTGATCAAGGCCGCGCCAAGGAACGAATCAGTGGCGCCCGGAACGGATGATTCCCACCACCAGCGCCAGCCCCAGGAACCCGGCGCCGACGAAACCCAGCAAAGCGAACAGCGATATTCCCAGAAAGCGGGGGCCGCCTTCGGTTGCTACGCCAATTATCGAAGAACCCAGGATTATGGCGGCGTAAACGATCGCCATCACCATCCGGTTGGTGAGCACGGTGATGCGATGCATCACATCCTCAAGGTTGCGATGAATAAAATTGACGCTCACCTCTCCCCTTCGCACCTGCTCCATGGCATCTGAGACCTGCCTCGGGAACTCCCTGATCATTGTCAGGAAGCCCATCGTTTCAGAAGCGCCCTCCCGCAGAAGCACATCCGGGCGGTAGCGGCTCCTCACAAACTCCCGGACATGGGGCCGGGCAAACTCGAAGACATTGAATGCCGGGTAGAGCTGCGAACCGATGCCTTCCAGCGTGGCGGCCGTCTTCTCCAGCAGCAAAAAACGGCTGGGCAGCTTGATCTTCAACCGGTAGACCGCCCCGAAGATATCCCTGAACGCGGTCACGGGATCCAGACTTTCCAGCGAGATCCCGTAGTATTTGGCGTATAGGTCGCGGGCTTCCACCACGAACTCTGCTTCCTTCTCCCGGGCGAACTTCACCCCCAGGTCTTCTATCAGCTTCGGCAGACGCTCCAGCTTTCCGTTGGTCACGTCCAGCAGCAGGCTGATAATGTTCTGGCGATCCTTTTCAGACAATCTTCCGGTGATTCCGAAGTCTATGAGCGAGATGGAGCCATCGATGTCGACCAGTATATTGGCGGGATGCGGATCGCCATGGAAGAAGCCGTGGATGTATATCTGCTTGAGCCATGTTTCGGCGATGAGGCCAGCCAGAGCTTTGCGCTCGAACATGTCCATGCTGTCAAGATTCAGGTCGACCAGCTGGATCCCCGGCATCTCCTCAAGCGTGAGCACGCGGCCGGTTGTATACTGCCAGTAAACTTTTGGTATGCGCACCGATGGGTCGTCCGCGAAATTATTCTGGAATCGCTCGGCGTTGCGGCCTTCAGCGCGGTAGTCGAGTTCCGCCCGGATGCTCCTGGCGAACTGGTCCACCAGCCCCACCGGATCCACGAAGATGTCCTTCCAGTAATTCGAGAGCAGCTCGGCGAACTGGTAAAGAAGATCGATGTCGGCGCGGATCTGCGCCTCCGCTTCCGGCCGCTGCACCTTGACAATCACCCGGTCTTTATTGGGCAATACCGCCCGGTGCACCTGGCCGATGGAGGCAGCCGCCACAGGCTTCTCCTCAAACTCCAGGAACAGGCGCTCCACCGAGAGGTTGAGCTCCTGCTCGACCATCTCGTAAACCACCTCGATGGGGAAACCCCTGACCTGGTCCTGGAGCTTCCTGAGTTCTATGAGGATGTCGGGCGGCACCACGTCGGGCCGGGTGCTCATCAGCTGGCCGAACTTGATGAAAGTGGGACCGAGCTCCTCCAGCATCTCCCTGATGTGCTCGCCCCGGCTGCCCATGGGGCGCGGCTTCATTTTGCGGCGGGGAAGCAGGTTGCGCAAGCTGTGGCGCTCGAAGAAATAACCGAACCCATGGCGGGTGGCGGCCTCGGCTATGTCCCGCATCCGTTCGATGTTTTTGATTGAAGTGAGCCTCATCCTCCAGGCCTCTTTTCGACTCAAACCGTTACGGGCAGCTTGTTACGGGCCGGTGGCGGAAGTTTCAGGGGAGGTCAAGATGCGGATTCAAACCCTCAGCCTCGGCCCTTTCCTCACGGCGGCGATGGTGTTCCTCCGACACTTCCTCAGGCATCTCGCCGCTCGGCATCTCCTCGGCCGTGACGACCGGCTCAATCCCGGGGGCTGCTGTCGGTGCGCTTGCTTCCAGCAGTGAGAGACGGTGCTCTATCTGGGCCAACTTCAGGGTCAGCTCCTCTATCTGGTCGGAAGTGGCCAGGCCCATATCCGTGAAGCTGCGTTTCAAACCCTCGTCAAATCTGGTTTTCATCCCCCGGGCCTCCACTTTTGCCTGCTCGATGGTATCCTCTACCATTTTCCTGCCTTCGGCGCTGGCCACGTCTCCCTTGTTTGCCAGCTCGTCGACGATATCAGCCGCCATCTCCCTGGTCAGCGCCGCCGCGCCCAGAGCTATCAGAAAACTGCGTTCGAAGAGGTTGGTCATCAGGATCGCCTCCCTGGTGTCGGTCTGTCATACGGATGTTTCCAGGACGCGCCAGCATCCAAAATCCCGTTGCTTGAGAAGCAGTTCCCCAGGTCCTGGCCCCTTGAGAACGGCCATCTCCATCCTGCCGCCCGGCCGGCATCGGGACGCTGCCCTTCGGGACGCCTTGTTAATCGGCACTACGCGCTGAAAAGATAATATCTACTTACCCGGCGAGAAGGGGAATTGAACTACATGCCGGAAAATAAAAGAGACAGGGAAGAGAGAGCTAAGGCAGCCGGCCGGCTACCAGCAGGTGCCGGTCACTCACCTCTTTTACCGGGAGGGCGTCCAGCCCTGCTTTTGCCAGCTGCTCTCTCACCTCACCGAGGTCATACGCAGCCAGGAGCGAGGCGCGGAAATCCCGTATCAGGACTTCGGGTTCGCCCGCAGTATAATCTTCGACCATCCTCTCGGCCTGCGAGACGCTGGCCGGCCTCATGAGATCCATTACGAAAACGGGTGTTCCCCGAGAGCCGCATTCCCTGATCGTATGCCAAAGGACCTCGGGTTCCCGCAGGTGATGAAGCAGGCTGTTGCTGACGATAGCTCCGTAATCTCGCCCGGAGGGTTTGTCCACGGGCAGCCGCAGCCGCCTCAGCTCAACGCGGCCGGCCTCGCCCGAACGGGAGATAATCTCCCGGCCCAGGCTGATCATCGCCTCGGAGCCGTCTATGCCCAGAACCGTGCAGCGCGGATAGGCCCTGGCTATCCTTAGGGAAATGTCGCCGGGACCGCAACCGAGATCGAGCACGCAACCCCTTATCTCGTCCGTGGAGAAGGCCTCCTCGAGCAGCTTGATGAATCGGCCATGGGGTTCGTCGAAGTCAGCGCGGGCATAAGCGCGTACCTGTTCTTCTTCCTCCATCAGTTCGGGTTCCGGGATTCTTTTCATGTCCGTGAACCTGACCCGAAAACGACCGGGTTTTACGCCTTGGCCCGGGCCGGCCGGGAGCTGGCCCGGTAGCGTCTTTCGCGCTCCTTCCACAGGGCAAGGAGCGGGGAGGCCACGAACAGCGAGGAGTAAGTGCCGGAGGCGATGCCGATGGTCAGCGCGAAGGCGAAGTCCTTGAGCGTCTCGCCCCCAAAGAAAAGGAGGCTCAGGACCGGCATGAGCACGATGACGGTGGTGATAATCGAGCGGGCCAGGACCTCCCGGATCGACTGGTTGACCATCTCGCCATATGTGCCCCGTTTGGCCTTGGGAGCGTTCTCACGGACCCTGTCGAAGACGATCACCGTGTCGTAAAGCGAGAAACCCATGATCGTCAGAATTGCGGCCACGGTAGCGGTAGTGACTTCGCGCCCGACCAGGGAGTAGATGCCTCCCGTCAGGATCAGGTCATGCACCACCGCCGCCAGGATCGCCACCGCCATCTTGTACTCGAAGCGCACGGTAGCGTAGATTATCAGCAGCACCCAGGCCGCGATCACTGCCTGGACCATGGCGTTGACCACCTGGCGGCCGAAGGTCGGGCCTACGCTCTTCCATGACACTTCCTGAACCCCGAACCGTTCATCCAGCGCCGAGACGACACCGGCCTCTTCCTCGGCCGTGAGGGTCGGCAACGTCACCTGATATCGTCCCTCGCCAATGGTCTGCACCACGGGTTCGCCATAACCGAGGCCGCCAATGATTTCGCGCATCTCATCCACCGTGGCCTCCTGGCCGAAGCTGACGACCAGGCGGTTGCCGCTGGTAAAATCGATGCCCAGGTTCAGTCCCCTTATCGACAGGCTGCCCACGCTTATCAGGAAAACCACAGCCGTGACGGCAAACCACAGCTTTTTCTTGCCCATGAAGTCGAAGTTAGGCAGCATCATTTTTCTTCCGCCTTGCCCGACCTGATGCCCATAAGCGCAGGGCTGTTGAATATCCGCCAGTTGGCGAGCAGGGAAAGCATCGCCCGGGTTGCCAGAACCGCGGTGAACATGCTGATGATTACACCAATCATCAGCGTCAGCGCAAAGCCCTTCACGCCCGCGGTAGCCACATAGAAGATAATGATGGCTGTGATGATGGTGATCGTGTTGGCGTCCAGGATGGTCCTGAATCCCTTGGAATATCCCGAGCTGACGGCGGAGCGGATGGTCTTGCCCTTCCTGACCTCTTCCTTGATGCGCTCGAAGATGACCACGTTGGCGTCGGCGGCGACGCCCACGGTGAGCATCATGCCGGCGATGCCGGGCAGGGTCAGCGTGGCCGGGTACCAGGGATTTACCAGGGCCGCGTAAAAGAGCAGCCCGTAAAAGGCCAGCGCGATGACGGCCACCACTCCCAAAAAGCGGTAATAGGCGACCATGAAAATCATCACCAGGGCCAGGCCGGCCGCGCCGGCTATAAGCCCCTGCCTGAGAGAATCCGAGCCCAGCGTGGCGCTGATCTCGTTCTTATCCACCGTAGTCAGCTCCACCGGCAGGGCGCCGGTCTGAAGGACCAGCACTGTGTTATCCACTTCTTTCCTGGGAATGTTGCCGGTGATTTCGGCCGAAGAGCCGGTTATCTTTTCCTGGACCGTGGGAGCCGACTGCACCTCGTCATCCAGAACGATGGCCATCTGCTGCGCGGTTCCGGTGATCGCGCCCGCCGTCGCCAGTTCCTCTGTCACCTGGGAGAAAAGCTCGGCTCCCTCGCTGTTGAACGACATGTCCACCTTGGGACGGTTGAACTGATCAAAGCCGACGCTGGCGCCGCTCAAGGCGGCGCCGGTCATAAGAGGCTCCCGATCCACAACCATCGGCGTCCGCAGCGGCTGGCCGGTATCTTCGTCTCGAAGCATCTCCCCCTTGTCATCGCGCACTGTCTGGAAGAGCAGCTGCTTTGAGGGCGGCAGGTTTGCTTCGAATTCCTGAAGGCCTGTGGTTGCCGCGGGTTCGGCCGCGTCGGGCTGGGTAAGGGTGGCGCTTTGAGTCGCGGTGATTGCTTCGTTGGTCAGCCTTAAGTCGACTCTCTTGAACTCCAGGAGGGCGGTCTTGCCGATCAGGCCGGCGGCTTCCTCGATATCCGTTACGCCAGCCAGCCCCACCGAGATCTGGTTGGCGCCCTGACGGCTTATGGCGGGCTCGGTGACTCCCAGCCTGTCGACGCGGTTACGGACGACGAGCTCCGCCTGGTCCATCTGCTCGCTGGTGACGTTGCCGGAAGCCTCGAGGATGACTTCCAGCCCTCCCTGCAGGTCGAGGCCAAGCCTGGTCCTTTCACGCGGCGGCCATATGATGATTGCGGAAAACACCGCGAGGACCAGCATCGCGCCCAGGATAGCCAGATTTTTTTGTTTGTCGGTCAAGAAGGCTTTTTTGTTCAGAACAGCTTACAGGCCCGCAGAGATCCGGGCCATACCGAAAGCATAGGGCAAAAAATAATGGGTGTCAAAATCCGGCGCTTAGCGCCGCCTCGGCTTTTCCAAGCAACTCTTCCGGCGACAGGCCGTCCGTGACAATGTGAATGTCCGCCCGCCGCCGGGCATGTTCGAGCCGCTGGCGCTGCTGGGAGAGCAGATGCGGTTCCCATGCGGTCTGCTTCCGCTCCGCGACCGTGTCATCGCTGGTTTCGAGGTAGATGACGATATCGGGGTTCGGATGCAGAAACAGCTCCGGCACCAGCGAATGCTCCTGGGCGACCGACTCGGCCCGGAAGCCCCGCTCCCTGAGCGCCCGGGCCAGCACCGACTTGCCAGACCCGCAGACGCCGACGATGACTATGAGCCCTCGGGGCCCCGGCTCCGGTGCCTTGTTCCGGCTTCCTGGTTTGGTGTCCATGTTCTTGACTGATCACCCTGTCAATCGGGAGGACATGAGCCCGCCGGATGGCGCGGCAGGAATCCGGGAGGGAGAACCCCCTATATCGGATACCTCACTGTCATCTCCCTGATGCGCGGATCGCCTTTGCGCCGGACAATCCTGAGCGCCACCACGCTGATGTCATCGGCGGGACGGCCGCTATCACGTTCCACCGCCCATTCGAGCACCCCGCGGCTGATCGCCGCCGCCTCCTCGCCGGCCATGCCGGCGGCCAGTCCCGCAAGTTCGCCTACCTTCACCGGATTGCCGCTCGAACGGCCCGCGGACAGGATGCCGTCCGAAAACGCCAAAACGGTGCGGGGCGACTTCAGCGGCAACTGGACGACCTGGGGCCGTATCATGCGTTGCGTGCCTATTGGCAGTGACGCCTCCTCCAGCAGGGTCAGCTCACCGGTGCCGGAGATAATGATGACCGGACAGTTGGAGTTGCGGGTGATGACCAGCTCCTCGTTGTCGGTGTCGGCCGAGACAATGGTGAGCGTGGCGGAAACCTGGGCCCGGCGCTGGGCGTAGAGGGCATCGTGCACGGCGCGCGCGACGGCACCGTCGCGCGCGCCGTCGGCAATGAGGGAAACCGCCTTGAAGACCACGAAGGTGCTGATGGCTTTGGCCGGCGGCCCGGATCCCTGGCCGTCCGAGAGAACCACGCTGACTCCGCCGTTGGGGCGCTCCGTGACCTCGACGGTGTCGCCACCGGGCGAGACACCGAACTTGTCGGTCTTGCTGACGGCTAGGTCAAGCTCCACGATGGTTATTTCAGGCTCTCATGAGCCGGAAGCCTCCGGCGGCTCAGGCTCTTCCCCCGCTTCGGCCTCTTCCGCCCCCGCTGCGCCGAAGCGCTGGGCGACGGAGCTTTTTGAGACCTTGATCTCGGTCTTTTTCGCGATCTCGAGCATGATGAAATCATCCTTGACCTGGGTCACAAGGCCGTAAATTCCCCCCGCCGTCATGATCTGATCTCCTTTTTTGACGGCGCTCACCAGTTGCTGTTGCGCCTTTCGTTGCTTCTGTCCCGGGCGGATAAGCAACAAGTAGAAAATTCCTATGAAGAGGGCGATGTAGATGAACAGCCAGTAACCACCGAAGCCGCCTGCGCCATCGCCGTCCTCGACCTGGGCGAGTATAAATGTAAGTGCAGCCATGTACGATCCGATCAAGACAGCTCCTTTCCTCCTCGGTTACGGAAATTCCTGATTAAGGATTCGCTCTAATATGCCGGCGGCGCCGAGGACTTAAACTCATGAAATCGTCCCCGCTCTATCGCCTCCCGCGCCCGCCGCACCAAGTCTATCAGAAATGTGACATTGTGCAGAGTGAGAAGGTGCAGCCCCAGAATCTCTTTCTGGGTGACGAGGTGACGAATATATGCCCGGCTGAAGTTCAGGCAGGCATAACAGCGGCACTCCGGGTCCACGGGACCGTCATCCTCCGAGTGGCCGGCGTTCCGCATGTTGATCTTTCCCCCGGATGTGAAAGCGCCGCCGTTGCGCGCCACCCGGGTGGGAAGCACGCAGTCGAACATGTCAATGCCGGCAGCGATGGCCTCCAGCATGCCGGCCGGGTCTCCCAGCCCCATGAAATAGCGAGGCTTGTCCGCGGGCAGCAAATCCGCCGTGTAGGTCATTGTGTCGATCATGGCGCTCCGCTCTTCTCCCACGCTGAGGCCCCCGATGGCGTAACCACCGAAGCCGGTCTCGACTGTAAGTTCGACGCTTTGCCTTCGCAACCGTGGGTCTGTTCCCCCCTGGACGATGCCCATGAGCAGCTGATCCCGCCGGCTGTGCACGGCGCGGCTCCTGGCCGCCCACCTGGCGGTGCGGTCGACCGCCGCCTTCAGGTACCCGGCGCCGGCGCCGGCCGGCGGGCATTCGTCGAAGCACATGATGATATCCGCCCCCAGCTGCTCCTGCACCCTGATTGCCATCTCCGGAGTGAAGAAATGCAGGGAACCATCATAAAGGGAGCGGAATTGGACACCATCGCCGCGGATTACCGCGGTATCACCCAGGCTGAACACCTGGAACCCGCCGCTGTCGGTAAGGATGGGGCGTTCCCAGGACATGAAGCGGTGCAGCCCGCCCTGACGCTCCACCAGTCCGGCTCCGGGACGGAAATGCAGATGGTAGGCATTGGCCAGAACGATCCGGGCACCTGTTTCTTCAAGGTCCCGCGGCGAGAGCGTCTTTATAGTGGCCCTGGTTCCCACCGGCATGAAGCATGGCGTTTCAATGGAGCCGTGCGGAGTCGCCAGCACCGCCGACCGGGCCGCGCCGTCGGTAGCAATAATGTCGAAAGCGAAGGATTTCTGCATGCGGATATCTTATATCACCTGGTTTTCGCCTGGAAAATCGGGGTTGGAGGTATTGAACCGTTCTCCGGGCATGGTACAATCGCCCAGATGCTCTCCTTCTCGCGAAATGCCGCAATCCTGATCTTCGTGACCGTTTCGGTGCTCAGCATGGGCCTTTCCGGCATCAGCCCCCCCGGGGCCGGCGAGCCCCTTGGCCCGGTTTTGATTTCCGCGGTGGGCGGCGTCTCGACGCCCGTGCGGGAGGCGGCGGTTGACGATACGCCCGCCGGCAAGAAGTTCGCGGTCATCATAGGAATCGTCTACGACAACAACGAGCTCGGCAGGATCAAATTCGCCGACCGCGACGCCGACTCGCTGTACGATCTGCTCACCAAGAAACTGGGCTTTCCCCGCCAGAACGTGATCCTGCTCAAGAACGAGCAGGCCACCAATGAGAACATCAGGAATGCCCTGAGCTGGCTGGCCGAAAATCCTGAAATCGACGCCAGTTCGGACGTAGTGTTCTTTTACAGCGGTCATGGACTTCGCAACGGCGAGAGGGGCGAACTGAAGGTGCCGGGCCTGCCAGACGGTTATGCCATGGTCCCTTTCGATTTCCAGGGCTTCGATTACAAGAACGGCATCGGGCTTTTCTTTGACTGGTACCTGGCAGAGCATCTGTCCCGCATCAGCCCGGCGCGCATGTGGGTCACGGTGGACAGTTGCTTCAGCGCCGGTTTTGACCGGCCCGGCATCTCCGGACCCAACCGGGTGCTTACGCTTTCCAGTCAGGCAAACCAGCTTTCCGGCGAGCTTCACGAGGTCAACCGGGGGGTTTTCACGCACTATGTGATAGACGAAGGCGTCGCCAGGGGAAAGTCGGTGGAAGAAGCTTTTTTGGCTTCGTTGCCGGGTGCTGACCATTACGGCCAGAATCCGCATATCTCCGACAATTACCCCGGCAACCTCGATTTCTCCCGCCCGCGATAAGCTCCTCTCTGTTCCCCGCCTGGCAAGGTTTCCTTAAACTTGCTGCCAGGGAACGTTAAGCTCATTCCTGCGGCGCCTGCCGCGGCAAGACCGGCGGCGGACCCTCTCATCACGCGGGTGAAGTCTTACCCCTGAAGTCTTACCCCTCTCATTTCTCTTAATCATCTCCCGCCTGCTTATCAGTAATGCTTATTTGTTTCATCTGCATTTAGGCCTTGTCAAAAAAGGAGCCACCAATAAAAATGCCTAACATAACTACTTTAAGCCTCTAAGTTGTCTTACATCCAAAGACATAGGGGCTTGTGCCGGCCTAGTGACCGTACTGTTCCAATTCCCTGGCCGGTGCTTCCCGGAAAGGCGGACGACATGACTCTGAGACCTTCTGGCCAGTCCCTCCGTAAGTATGACAAGGTGGTCGCTACCACCTGCAACAACATGTGCGAATCGGCCTGCGGAATGCTCGTCTACGTCATGGACGGCAAGATCGTGGACATCAAGGGGGATCCGGAGCATCCGGGCAGTCGAGGCTCTCTGTGCTGCAAGGGCTCAGGCCAGATGCAGCATATCTATAACCCTCTCCGGGTCAAATATCCCATGGTCAGGGAGAGCCTCGACCAGGAGTTCCGGCGGGCCTCGTGGGAAGCGGCGCTCGACTTCGCTGCGGAGCGCCTGCAGCGGCTCAAGGACGAGTACGGGCCGGAAGCCCTTTACATCCAGAGGACGGGCCGCTCGGATCTAAACTGGAAGGAAGGGGCGGCCCGCTTCGGGAAGCTGTTCGGCACGCCGAACGTGGCCGGGCAGGGTCCCATCTGCTGCGAATCGCCGGGAGTGGCCGCGCACTACCTCTTCGGCGCCCGGGAACTGGGACGGCTGATGAATCCCTCCCAGGACTGGATCAACTCTAAATGCATCCTGGTCGCCGGCTCGCACATGGGAGCCACCGAGGTCACCACCATGAACTGGATCCTGGACGCCAGGGAAAACGGCGCCAAGATCATCTGGGTCGACCCCAGGTTCCACCCCTCGATGGCCAAGGCCGATATCGCCCTGCAACTCAGGCCCAATACCGATTCGGCGCTGGGAATGGCCATGATAAACGTCATCCTCAAGGAGGACCTGTATAACCATGAATTCGTCGAGAAGTGGGTCAAGGGCCTCGACGAATGGTGGCCGCTGATTGACGACATGCCCCCTGAGCGGGCGGAAAAGATCACCTGGGTACCCCGGGAGCGCATCGTGGAGGCGGCGCGCGCCTTCGCCACCAACACCCCGGCCAGCATGACCGGCTGCCTGGGGACTGCCCAGTCTTACAATTCCAACAACACCAACCGCGTCTGGGGCGCGTTGCTGGCCCTGACGGGCAGCATAGGCGTCCCCGGCGGCGGGTGGAACTGGCTGCACAACTGCCGGCCGCCGCTCAATCCCGGCCGGGATCTTTCTGAGGTCAGGCGGCCGCTAAAGACGGCTTTCACTGCCGGAGGAAGGCCTTCCGGCGAGCGCCTGACCGAGGAACTGCCCCGGCTGAAGCGGCCCTGCATCAGCAACAAGCTGGTGCCATGGGCGGACATCTCCGCGGCCAATTTCGCCAACGCCATCTTCACCCAGAAGCCATATCCGGTAAGGGGAGTGTGGTGGAACGGCAACATGCTGGCCCAGATGCCCAATACCCATAAGTATTCATCGGCCTTCCGCCATAACGTCGATATCGCCATTCATAATTCATTCCATCCCAACTTCACTTACCAGCACGCCCACGTCGCCTTCCCCATCACCTCTGCTTTCGAGCGGGAGGGGCTGGTGCACCACGGAAACAACCGGTTGATGTCATGGTATAACAAATGTATCGACGAGAACTGGGAATGCCGCAACGACATCGACGTGGTCATCGGCATAGCCGACCGGCTGGGCCTGGGGGACTGGTTTCCATGCCGGGATGAGATGGACCCGGCCCGGGGAGACCAGGCCGCCTGGGTGAAGTTCTTCAACCAGCAGGACCAGTTCACCGCGGGCTGCTACAAGGAGACCCTCGATCCCCGGACAACGCCCAAGGGCGGCGTCATGTGGCCGGCGGGCACCGAGGAGGAGGCCATGAGCTACCAGACACCGGGGGCGAGCGTCCGCGGCACCTGGATCATGTACCGCGAGGAAGAGAACTATCCGGGGACTGACAAGCGTTTTCCCACGCCTTCGGGTAAGATCGAGATCGCCTCGGATGCGCTCCGGGACCTGGGCTGGGATTACCTGCCGCAGCATCGGGAAGGCGGGCACACTCCGGTGTCGGCCACCGAGGAGTTCAGCGAGCATCCCTTTGTCCTGTGCACCGGCCGCATCGTCTCCTCGTTCCACGAGATGGGCCACTGGTGGCCCTGGACCGACGAGCTGGAGCCTGACCGCTTCATCCAGATCCATCCTGACACGGCGGCGGTTCTGGAGATCGCCGATGGCGACCTGGTGATCGTCGACAGCCGGCAGGCGGAGATCGAGGGCTTTGCCTGGGTGACCGCGGAGACCGATCCCCGGCAGATATGGATCTGCTGCTCCACGGACGAGTACCAGTTGTTCGTGCCGCCCTCAACCAACCGCAACGTCTCGTTCCTGATTGATGACGTGGTCAACGATCCGGTTTACAACCAGGCTGAATTCAAGGCGCAGCTGGTGATGATCCGCAAGAAGGGCTCCGACCGAGGCTGGGCCCTGGAGCGGGCCCGGAATTATATAGCCACCTTCCCCGATTACCAGGTCAACCCCGAGTCCTTCTACCACGAAGGCCAGACCATGGACGGCGAACTGGGCCACTACACCAACCGGGTGGCGCAGGAGAACGCTCCCCGATGGGACCCCGTAAGCGAGAAGATAATTCATGAGGGGCGGGAATACGAGCCGGGCTATTACCGGGCTCCAATCACGCCGAGCAGATCGTCCGAAGATGAAAACGCTCCCGCTCTGGGCGAAAGCCCGGGCGCGGGCCGGTGAAGCATGAGAAGGAGGCTGGATTTATGAGCGCCACCACCCCGCTATACACAGAGCAAAAGGGATTCGCCGGCAGAAAGCTTCCCTGGGAAGGACGCGAGGGACGGGTGACCCTGCGGGGCGCCGGCAACCGCTGGGCCATGCTGCACGACCAGGACCGGTGTGTCAACTGTTTCAGCTGCGAGGTCCATTGCAAGCTGGAAAAGAGCCTGCCCGTCGGTCCCCGGCTGATCCGCATCATCCAGGTAGGGCCCCGGCTGACCGGCGGCCGCCTCAGCACAACCTTTGTGGCCATGCAGTGCAACCACTGCGATCCCGTGGCGCCATGCGCCCAGGCCTGCCCCACGGGAGCCTGCCAGAAGCGCGAAGACGGCATCGTCTTTATCGAGGAGGCCGCCTGCATCGGCTGCAAGAGCTGCATTTACGCGTGCCCCTTCGGAGCGCCGCAGTTCAACCCGCAAACGAAGAAAGTCGTCAAGTGCGATTACTGCATGGACCGGGTCGACGCCGGGTTTTGGCCGGCCTGCGCCACTTCCTGCTCCACCAAGGCTCTGCATTTCGGCAATATCAATGCCATGTCCACGATGCGCCGGCAGCGGGAAGCCCGCAGGATCGCGGCCGCCGCCGAGAGCGGCGGCGGAAGTTGGGACACGCGGGAACACCGCCACCTCGTTCCGGTCGCCGGAAAGCTCAGCGCGGGCCGCGGACAGTGATATCAAATCAGGGAAAGGAAGCGCCGTGAACACATCATCAGGTGCGGCAGCGGGCACGATCCGCTCGGTGCCGCTCAGGGTAGGTTTTCTTAACGGAGACTGGGAAAGAGCGCGCATTGCCCTCGAAGACGCGGGCATAGAAGTCATGTTCCAGTCTGTATCATCGGTGGAGCCCTATACCGCCACGATACATGTCGGCCTCGAATCAGGAGAAAAAACCATCTCCGCCCTCGAGGCCGCAGGCATCGCCTGGGGGAGGCCCGCACCATATTACTAGAGCGTGGAGCCGGCGGGCGACGCTTACGAGCGGATGAAATTGCTCAGGTCTGCGGCAAGCACGTCGCGGACCGTCCCGTTCAGTTTGCGGCGGCTGTAGATCATCGCCGTCAGCACCCCGGTGCAGGAGACCTCTCCCAAGAGGACGTATCCCACGACAACCCCGTCTTTCAGAACGATCCGCCGGAACTGCTTCTCCCCGGAGCGGTAATCGAACGCCTCCCTCCCTTCACCTGGCTTCGTCATGCCGGCGGCGATCACCGGCAGCCCGAAAAACTCGGCCGAGTTCATTCCGACGCCGCCCCGGTAGACGGCTTCCCTGCCTGCCATGTTGAGCCCGGCCACCCGTCCCTGCTGGCAGGCAGCGGGCCAGATGGCGCAGACGCGGCTGCCGTCACCGAAGAAGTCCGGCACCTGGGCCACGTCGCCGGCGCTGAAGACATCCTGGACACTGGTCCGCTGGCATGAATCCACCAGGATGCCGAAATCGGTCTTTATGCCGCTGCCGGCCAGAAAACCAGTGTTCGGAATCACTCCCATCCCCACGATCACCATCTCGCAGTCAAGCACTTCTCCGCTGCTCAGTCTCACGCCTGCTACCCGGCCTTCCCGGCCCAGGACTTCCTCTATGCTGGTCTCCGTGCGCACGTCGACTCCGTTTTCACGGAAATGCTGTTCCATGATCGCCGCCGGTTCGCCATCGAGCACCTGCGAAAGAACCGCCGGCATTATCTCTACCATGCTCATGCTCTCGACGGTGTCAACGTGCCGTAGAGCGTCCATCGCCTTGGCAGTCACCAGCCCGCCGCCGCACAGCACAACCCGCCTCGTGCGGGGCAGGTGGCCGATGATGGCGTCGGAATCGGCGACCGTGCGCAGGTAAAATACGCCCGCGAGATCGGCGCCCGGCACCGGCAGTTTCCGGGGAGAGCCGCCACTGGCGATCAGCAGCCTGTCGTACCGGAGCTTGCCTCCCCCCTCGATGACGACTGACTTCTCCTTGGAATCGACGGCGGCAGCCCGCTGCCCGAAGAGGATGTCGATGGCGAGCCGGCCGTAAAAATCAGGCGGCCGGAGCCAGATCTGGTCCCGGCTGACCCTGCCTCCCAGGACGTATGAGGTCAGGGGCCGGCCGTAGGCGGGATGCTCCTCGTCGGTGATGATGCTGAGCGGCTCCTGGCAGCCGGCTTCGCGGATAGCTTCAGCTGCGGCGATTCCGGCGGCGCAGTTCCCGATAATGACGTGGCCGGACGCTTTCCCGCCGCCGTTGCCGCATCCGGCGCTCATCCTCTTGCCCGTCCTTTTGCGCCTGAGGCCGGCTCCCCGGTGGCGGAGGCGATGCCGGCGGCTGAGCGCCGCCGTACATGCTCGGAGAACAGGAGAACCTGTCCCTTGACAAGGGCTCCCGGACGGCAGGCAATGACACAGGCGGGAGTATCCATCCCGGTACAGCCATCACATTTGCGGGCTTTGTGATCGTCGCCCACGGGAGCAATGGCGCCGAAAGGACATACCATGATGCACATCCCGCAGCCCATGCACCGGGCATAATCGGTCTCGATGAATCCGCTGCAGCCTCTCCTGCGGCACCCTGTCATGCAGGCCGCGACGCAGGGGGCTTCTTCACAGTTATGGCAGAGGACGGGCAGGAAGGCATCCTGCCTGTTGACGATCCTTATTCGGGCGCCGCCGGAATCCGGTTCCCCTTCATTCCCGGCCACCGCCCTTTCGCAGGCCGTGACGCAATCTCCGCAACCGTCGCAAAGGTCCGCCCTGATCAAAACGCAGTCATGGGCTGGGCCGGTGAGATCTCTCACCATGCCGCTGATCATTGCCATCCGGGGATTTTTGCTGCGGGTCATTTGAAGCCCTGCTTTAGTGAACTTTTTGGATTATATAAGTAGGCTTGGCGGTTGCCAATTAGCGATTACGGATGATGGGTTCGTTTTTCCGAATCAGGCTGCCCGTGATGCCCGAGACTACATGGACCCGCGGCCATGGATGAGTCTTCGCGGCAGACCGCTGCCGGCCGCTCCGATTACAGCAAAGCCTGCACGTGTCGATAATTACCGGTAAATCGGCCTTTTCAGCCAGGTGGGGATGCAGCTGAGATTTTAAATTCCGGGCCGATATTGCCAACCTGTCCGGGGATCCGGCCATATGGAGGATGGAGAAATGAACGCAATGATGCATAGCAAGATCCAGACAGAGCCTGTCAGGGTTTGGATCGCCACCGGCGATCACGAAATCGACGGGTACATGCACGTCAAGCCCGGCGGCTACCAGTCTCGCATCAGCGATGTGCTCAATGCGAGCGACAACGACTATATACCCGTGACCGAGGCCGGCATCCGCAGCCTGCGCAACCCGCAGGAACAGCCCCGCAAAGCGGATATTCTGATCCTCCGGCTCGATACCATCAAGATGGTCATCCCACAGGCTGGCCGGTCTATCAATTCCATGGAAGCAAAGGCCGGCTCACGGGCAATGCCCCCGATGCCGTAGGAGCCTGGCTCTCCCTCCGGAAGCAAACCCGTTTCCGTCGCAAGGGGCGAATCCAGCCCCTGAATCTCCCTGAGGCCCGGAAACAAAGCCCCCGTCGCTAGATCACCAGCATCGCGTCGCCGAAGCTGTAGAATCGGTACCGGGCCTGGATGGCCTGCCGGTAGATGCCCCGGGTTTCGTCGATGCCGGCAAAGGCCATTACCATCGCCAGCAGCGTCGACTTCGGCAGATGGAAATTGGTCAGCAGGGCATCGACCGCGCGAAACGCGTAACCGGGGGTTATAAACAATCCCGTCTCTCCCTCCAGAGCCGCACCCGGCTCCCGGTATACCGTCTCCAGGACCCGGGCCGTAGTAGTGCCCACGGCCACCACCCTGCCGCCCCGGGAGCGGGTCCGGACGACAGCCTTATGCGTGGCGGCTGGCATGCGGTAGTACTCGGAATGGATCCGGTGCAGCGAAAGATCGTCCTCATGCACAGGACGGAAGGTGTCGAGCCCGATGTGCAGGGTCAAGGGAAAGAGGCCGATTCCGTGATCGCGGATGCGGTCCATCAATCGCCGCGTAAAATGCAGGCCGGCGGTGGGGGCCGCCGCCGAGCCGGGACAGGCGGCGTAAACTGTCTGGTATCGCTCCGGTTCCCTTAGTTCTTCTGTGATGTATGGAGGCAGCGGCATTTCCCCGCGCGACTCCAGCAGCTCCTCAGTGGGAGTCAGGCTCATGTTCCTGACCAGCCAGCGGCCGCCTCCCAGGTTTTCCTCGAGTCTCAGCGACGGGCCCGGTTTTTCAGTCGGCAAACGCCCGGCCGCGGCTCCGGACCGGGCCCCGCCGCTAATGCCGCTTTGACCGGGAGAGTCCAGGCCAAGCTCTGAACCTGTCTTTAACCGGGAGGACGGCCTGGCCAGCGCCTCCCAGAGGCGTGGCGAGCGCCGCCTCAGAAAAAGCAGCTCGACGCGTCCGCCCCCGGGCTTGACCGCCTGAAGGCGCGCCCGGATGACTCGCGAGTCGTTGTAAACCAGAATGTCACCAGGGCTCAGGTTGGCGGCCAGATCCGGCAGGAGGCTGTGATCGATACGCCCGCTGGAGCGGTCGTAAACCAGCAGGCGGCTCCGGTCGCGCGGGGTCACCGGGCGCTGGGCGACAAGCTCGGGGGGAAGGCTGTAATCGAGTTCACTGGTGCGCATGCGGAAGCGTCTCCGCCCTACCTGGCCTTTCGCCGGCGCTCAAGAGCCGTCTCGGCTTCGCTGTAGATGCAGCCGCAGTATTTCTGGCGGTATAGACCCGCTTCGCGGGACATCTCCCGGCTGCGCCCGTACTCGGATCTCAAGTCCCGGTAGGCAAACTCCACCCCGGCAGCCGCGGCGGCCTTTTCGCCTTCCTCCCGGATGATTTCATGCTCCTGCCAGGGGCTTATCAGCAGAGTGGTTGAGAACGCTTCAAAGCCGGCAGACCGCGCCAGGTCCGCGGTGAAGCGCAGCCGCCCTGATATGCAGATCCGGCAGCGCCTGCCCTTCTCGTCGTTGCCGGCCACCATGCGCAGCCATCCGGCCACGTCGTACACGGGTTCTCCGATCAGCCTCAGGCCGATCTCACTCGCGTAGGCCAAAAGGGTGTCGCGGCGCCGCTGGAACTCGCTGAAAGGATGAATGTTGGGGTTGAAGAAGACCCCCTCGGGAATTGTTCCCAGAGCCCGCCAGGCATCGAAGGTGGCTGTGGCGCAGGGCGCGCAGCAGATGTGAAGAAGCAGTTTCATTCCTCTGGACAGACCAGGTCCCGTCAACAGAGCCGGCGGCGATTTTCCGATCTCATTACGATTGTTTGACCGACCCGGTTACAAAATTCTAGCAGACGGC